>NZ_CP103875.1:2670000-2839612 GCF_030517105.1 Gallibacterium salpingitidis
AAGGCGCTTGAGAGAACTCGGGTGAAGGAACTAGGCAAAATAGCACCGTAACTTCGGGAGAAGGTGCGCTGGCGTAGTGTGAAGTCTGAACAGATGGAGCATGAACCAGTCGAAGAGACCTGCTGGCTGCAACTGTTTAATAAAAACACAGCACTCTGCAAACACGCAAGTGGACGTATAGGGTGTGACGCCTGCCCGGTGCTGGAAGGTTAATTGATGGTGTTATTGAAAGAGAAGCACTTGATCGAAGCCCCAGTAAACGGCGGCCGTAACTATAACGGTCCTAAGGTAGCGAAATTCCTTGTCGGGTAAGTTCCGACCTGCACGAATGGCGTAATGATGGCCAGGCTGTCTCCACCCGAGACTCAGTGAAATTGAAATCGCCGTGAAGATGCGGTGTACCCGCGGCTAGACGGAAAGACCCCGTGAACCTTTACTATAGCTTGACACTGAACCTTGAATTTTAATGTGTAGGATAGGTGGGAGACTGAGAGATACTGACGCCAGTTGGTAAGGAGTCGATGTTGAAATACCACCCTTTAACGTTTGATGTTCTAACGAGGTACCTGTAACGGGTATTCGGACAGTGTCTGGTGGGTAGTTTGACTGGGGCGGTCTCCTCCCAAAGAGTAACGGAGGAGTACGAAGGTTTGCTAATCACGGTCGGACATCGTGAGGTTAGTACAATGGTAGAAGCAAGCTTGACTGCGAGACGGACAAGTCGAGCAGGTACGAAAGTAGGTCATAGTGATCCGGTGGTTCTGAATGGAAGGGCCATCGCTCAACGGATAAAAGGTACTCCGGGGATAACAGGCTGATACCGCCCAAGAGTTCATATCGACGGCGGTGTTTGGCACCTCGATGTCGGCTCATCACATCCTGGGGCTGAAGTAGGTCCCAAGGGTATGGCTGTTCGCCATTTAAAGTGGTACGCGAGCTGGGTTTAGAACGTCGTGAGACAGTTCGGTCCCTATCTGCCGTGGGCGAAGGAGAATTGAGGGGGGCTGCTCCTAGTACGAGAGGACCGGAGTGGACGCACCGCTGGTGTTCCAGTTGTTTCGCCAGAAGCATTGCTGGGTAGCTAAGTGCGGGAGAGATAAGTGCTGAAAGCATCTAAGCACGAAACTTGCCCCGAGATGAGTTGTCCCAATCGAGAGATTGTAAGGGTTGTTGAAGACGACGACGTAGATAGGTGGGGTGTGTAAGTGATGTGAGTCATTGAGCTAACCCATACTAATTGCCCGAGAGGCTTAACTATACAACGCTGAAGGGTTTTTACCCGAAGAGAGCAGGTAAGAAAAGCGGAAAAGCGAAAAAAGCGAAGAAGCGAGAGAGAGAAAGCAGTGAGAGGAAAAGAAAACTCACTGATGAGTTGACAGCTTGTGAACGTTTTTTAGAGAAGAAGATAAAGCAGAAAGCGAGAAGCTAGAAGCAGAAAGTCAAAAGGATTAATCCTGGCGGCGAGAATGCGATAGACCCACCTGAATCCATGCCGAACTCAGAAGTGAAATGTCGTAATGCCGATGGTAGTGTGGGGATTCCCCATGTGAGAGTAGGTCACTGCCAGGTTATTGAAAAGAGAGAAGGACGCTAGTTGAGGAATCGACTAGCGTTTTTTTATTGTTTATGGATAATTGGATTTTACTTAGGCTATTCCAATTTCATTTTAAACATACCTTATTTTCTTAGCTCTTACTTAAAATAATCTTTTCCAGATCCTCTAGTTGTATAGCGCATTTAATTGAAAATGTGGTGTAATTAATTATTAATTTTTCATCATATTTTGAGAGAATTTATATTATTCGAGGAAGAAATTATTATTAGGATTTTTTCTTAAAGATAAGAAGTGGAATTTGCACAATAATAGCAAGCAATGTAGCGATCAAATACGATAAATATAAATTATGTTCTACCAATAATAGGCTTAAAGTATAAAAAAATATGCCAAAACCAAGAAGTCCTTTAATTAACCCTCTCATTACCAATTGTGCAGATTGGTAGCCTGAAATTTGATGAGTGAAAATACCAAGAATTAACGCCATAAATGGAAATGATGCAAGTATTCCGCTAGCTTGAGGACCAATGAATTTTGCAATAAAAGTGACAAAAATTACCAAGATAGTGATAACAACTAATCTAAGCGGGATATCCCATTTTGGCGAGGAAATCTTTATTTGATTTTGATTAGATAAGGGAATTAAAGCTAGGGAAAATATTATTAATGTTATTCCTAGTATTAGTAACTGAGATTTAGATAATGAAAGGTAAAATAAAAGAGAAGCAACTAATATAAAAGTTAAAATGGCAAATATTGAAGCAATTATTGATCCATATTTAGCAAATTTAATGTAACTGATTGCTAATAAAAGTTGCGCTGTTAGTGTACATAATGAACCAGTAATGGCATTTTGTGTAAATTCGATACCATGATCGAGAAGCAAAAAATATGAAATTGGTCCAGATGTAAGTGGTAAACCAACAATTAATCCTCCTGCAGTAGGCCCCCATTTTCGTCCAGCTAGAGTTGCAAAGAAGTAGTAAGGTAGGTGTTAGGATTAATTTTAGCAATAAAAGATTCATAATAATTTTAATAAAAATAAACGCATTCATAATTATAATGAATGCGTTTATTTTTATATAGAATTGGGAAGTTAATTATTTACCTACTTGGTTACCAATGACGCCACCAACTGCTGCACCACCAACTGTACCTAAAGCACTGCCACTAGATAGTACGGCTCCGGCAACTGCTCCAATACCAGCACCAGCGATTGTACTTTTATCTCGCTTACTTAAATTTCCGCAAGCAGCAAGAGAGAACATTAAGATTGAGATTGTGGTAAGTTTTATTATTGTTTTCATTATTTTTCTCCTTAAAAGTAATTAAAATGATCTTTCTCAGCATAACAGAGAAAGGGTAAAAACTATAGTTAGAATTTAGTCATACAATTATTGAATTAATCACCAATCACTGCTTGAGAGATTTGTTCAGCTAAGTTTTTATAAATTGAACTACCTTCTGTAGCATTAACTTTTATCTCAATTACAGTAGCGCTCTTACGTGCATAAGCATTTTTTAAAGTTGAACTGAGATCTGCCCAAGTATATGGACGAGAATAATTGAGTTCAAACATCGCTGCTATTTGAGAAAAATCTAAGCTGTGTGGTAAACGGTAATATTGCTCTTTTGCTTCTGTATCAACAGGTAACATATCAAAAATAGCGCCCCCATTATTGTTGATAACAAAAATAATTGTTGGCAAGTTTAACTTTCTGAATAAGGCAAATGAATTCAGATCATGTAATGTCGAAATATCGCCAAGCATCACTACTAATGGCAATTCTTTTGCGGTTGCGATACCTGCTGCGGTCGCTAATAAACCGTCGATACCACTTGCACCACGATTAGTATAGACAGGGTAATTGTTAGGTAATTTACAGAGAGCATCTACTAATCTAACAAATAAACTATTACCTAAAAATAAAACGCCATTATTTGGTAACAATCTTTCTACATGATGAGCTAGAGAGGCTTCATTTAAGTTACTACCTACTTGTTGCTCGATAAAAGTTGCACAGAATTGCGATAGTGCTAAAGGTTCTAATAACCAAGGCTTTTGTCTAAGCGGTGGATGAGCACGTAACCAATGATGAACTTTAGCATGAAAACGTGTTTGTTGATGATGCGATGGATCTAAACGGCGTTGTGAAGCATCAACCAACCAGTATTCACCTTGGAATGCGTTAAGGAATTGGTTAATACGTTTACTAATAATTCCGCTACCAAGTTGAATAACGATATCTGCTTGTAGTAATTGTTTAAAAACAGTTTGATTAGCTAACCAAATGTCGGCATAAGGTAAAGTGGCTTCGACACCGGATTGGATATCGGTAAGCAGTATCCATCCCATCGTATTCGCCCATGTTGCAATACCCATAGTTTGTTCGAGCGGCAATCTGCCTACTACGACAACGCCTTTTTTTGTACGCCAAAGATCCCATTTTTCATGAATTAATACTTCTATTTGATTGTCTGGGTGTTGTGTCCAAGGCTTATTGCCATTGAGCCAAGTTTTGATTGGTTGCAGCCAATTGTGCGTATCAATTTGTGCAAGATCTGCCTGATATAATGGTTCAGCAAACGGAACGTTGATATGTACAACACCAGGAGTTAATTTTTGTTGATGACAAGCTTGTTCTAGCGTTGAAACTAACCAGTTTGCTGCATAATCTTGACTTGGTTTAGGTAGATTAACGGTAGCAACTGGATAATGGGCAAACATATTTTCTTGTGGGATAGCTTGATTAGCGCCACAATCAATTAGCTCTAATGGTCGATCTGCACTCAAAATAATTAAATTGGCTTGAGTCTGATACGCTTCAACAATAGCAGGGTAAAGGTTAGCAACAGCAGTGCCTGAGGTAACAATAATTGCAACTGGATTGAGTTGTGCTTTCGCTAGACCGAGCGCAAAAAAACCTAAACCTCTCTCATCAAAATGGGTATGACAAGTGATCATACTAGCATCTTGTAAGCGAGCAGCTTCTAAAGTAAGTGGAGTTGAGCGCGAGCCAGGAGCGATACAGATATGTTTTACACCATAATTGAGCAATGTTTTTAAGATCACTTTAGACCAACAGCGATTAAACGTACTTATTGACATTATGTTCTCCTAACTCCTAATTAATCTCGAATAAAGATAATAACCCAGACATTTTCCTTTCTATTTCTAACCACTCTTCATCTGCTTTTGATTCTTTGACAATACCAGCGCCAGCAAAAAGGTGTAATTGAGTATTGGTTACTTTAGCTGAGCGCAAACCAACACAGAGTTCAGCAAAGTTTTGCGAAATAACGCCAATGGCGCCAGCATACCAATTACGCTTAAATGGTTCATTATGAGTAATAAAATCCATTGCTGCTTGTTTTGGATAACCGGCAACAGCAGCGGTTGGATGAATTGCAAATAAAGGTTCCCAATCAGTATATTCTACCGCTAATGTAGCATGAATGGGATGACATAAATGTTGTACTTTCCGTAATTGGCGCAATTGCACTTTTTCAATATTAATTTCCGTACAATAAGGCGCTAAACGATGACAGATATCATCGACAACAAATTGATTTTCTTCTAAGTTTTTTGGATCTTGTAATAACCAAGATTGGTATTTTTGTTGTTGCTGTGCTGTTTCACCAATGGGTGCAGTACCTGCTAAAGCTTCAGTATGAAAATGGTTAGCTGAACGCTGATATAAACATTCTGGACTAGCACCGAGAAAAATATTATCTGCTGTTTCTGCAAGTATAAAATGATAACAATGGTGATTTACTAAGCGGCTTGCTGCTAAGAAATCAAAGGCATTTAGTGGTTTATTTAACTGAAAGATCATCTCTTGTGCTAATACCACTTTTGCAAACTGTTTTTTCTGCATTGCAATTAATGCGTTTTGTATAAGTTGTTGCCAGCTTTGTTGATCACTGCTTTGTGACAATAAATTAGGTTTTATTTGCGATATTGATGTCAATGGTTGTTGTTCTGTCAACAAAGCTAAATCTTGCGATAATTTTTGTCGTTCATTTGACCAGTTACGATGATCGATAAAGAGTTTGACGATAACTTGGTGTGAACGGCATTCAAGATAAAGTCGAGGCAAAATAAATTGAATTTCACCAGCAAATTTTACTCCGCCGATAAAATTAAATGTTGGGTATTCCTGTTTCAATTGTGTAAGCAGCGTAAAATCGTTGATAGTGTGTATCGCACCAATAGTAGCGACAACATATTCTTGTTTACGTTGTTCAAAATAAAATTGCGGGAATAATGTTTGCGCTTTTAGCCAAGTTAATAGATCAACAGCTGGTGAATTAAGGCTAATTTGTATTTCACCGAATGATTGTGATGATGGTTGATAAATAGCAATCTGCTCAGTGAGTAATGTTTTGATTTGTTGTAATACATTCATTGCAAAAAGGGATCTATTTATCCAAAAGATTAGAAAAGGAGTAATTCTACCGTAATTTCAAATAAACTTCTTGAAAATCTTTCTAAGCCTAAAAAATTAGCGTAAAGTAATCGAAATTTACAGTTGAAATTATGCAGATAGGGTGGCGAGAATGGACTATTTTCCAAAATCAAATAAGCTGGAACACGTTTGTTATGATATTCGTGGACCAGTACATAAAGAGGCTTGTCGTTTAGAAGAAGAAGGACACAAGATTTTAAAATTAAATATCGGTAATCCAGCGCCATTTGGCTTTGAAGCGCCAGATGAGATTTTGGTTGATGTGATTAGAAATTTACCAACAGCGCAAGGTTATTGTGATTCCAAAGGGCTTTATTCAGCGCGTAAAGC
The DNA here is from genome assembly GCF_030517105.1 of Gallibacterium salpingitidis. Taxonomy (GTDB): domain Bacteria; phylum Pseudomonadota; class Gammaproteobacteria; order Enterobacterales; family Pasteurellaceae; genus Gallibacterium; species Gallibacterium salpingitidis. The sequence goes on from NZ_CP103875.1 coordinate 2,676,355, forward strand.
GATTGTGCAGTATTACCAATCGAAAGGTTTATTAAACGTTGGGGTAAATGATGTTTATATTGGTAATGGTGTATCTGAATTAATAACTATGTCGATGCAAGCATTGTTAAATGATGGTGATGAGGTGTTAGTCCCAATGCCTGATTATCCACTATGGACAGCGGCGGTAACCTTATCTGGTGGTAAAGCAGTTCATTATTTATGCGATGAAGAACAAAATTGGTTCCCAGATATTGCAGATATTAAGAAGAAAATTTCAGAAAGAACAAAAGCCATTGTCATTATTAATCCGAACAACCCTACTGGTGCCGTTTATAGTAGAGATCTATTACTAGAGGTTGCAGAAGTCGCGCGTCAAAATAAGTTGATTGTGTTTGCTGACGAAATCTATGACAAAATTTTATATGATGGTGCAGTGCATCATCATATTGCTGCATTAGCGCCAGATTTATTGACAGTGACTTTAAATGGTCTATCAAAAGCATATCGTGTTGCAGGTTTTAGACAAGGTTGGATGGTTTTAAATGGGCCGAAAAAAGCTGCAGCAGGTTATATTGAAGGCTTAGATATGTTGGCGTCGATGCGGTTATGTGCGACTGTACCGATGCAACATGCGATCCAGACTGCACTGGGTGGTTACCAAAGTATTAATGAATTTATTTTGCCAGGTGGCCGTTTATTAGAACAACGCAATAAAGCTTATGAATTGATTAACCAGATTCCAGGGTTAAGTTGTGTTAAGCCACAAGGGGCAATGTATATGTTCCCGAAAATTGATACAGAAATGTATAACATCTATAATGACGAAAAATTTGTCTTTGATTTGTTAACACAAGAAAAGGTACTCTTGGTGCATGGTCGTGGTTTTAATTGGCACAAGCCAGATCATTTCCGTATTGTTACCTTGCCATATGTACATCAAATTGAAGAAGCAATGGTGAAATTAGCCAGATTTTTAAGCCATTATCGTCAATAAGTTATTCATAGATCCAAATTCCATTTTTGAGGTTTCCATCTCTCTTATTCTAGGATAAGAGAGATTTTTTTAGCTAAATTTTCTCTAAATAAACCGGATAAAGTTGCGTTAATTTAGCCTAGATCACAAAAATTAAATTTTTATAATAAAAACAATAAAACAGCTTTTCAAAAAATACAAAACAAATTATTATTTATCGGAGCTTTTTCTTAATATGCTTAAAATGAGGAGAAAAAAATGTTAGAAAAATTTAATTTGTCTGGAAAAGTTGCCATTGTCACTGGCTGTAATACAGGATTAGGACAAGGAATGGCATTAGGTTTGGCTGCGGCTGGTTGTGATATTGTTGGGGTGAATTTAAGTGATGCGACAGAAACTGCAGAAAAGATTGCAGCATTAGGCAGACGTTTTGTCAATTTAAAGGCAAATTTAATGGAGCAAGATCAGATTCCTTCATTAGTAGAACAAGCAGTAGCTGCTTTTGGCAAGATTGATATTCTTGTTAATAATGCAGGTATTATTCGTCGTGAAGATGCGATCGATTTTACTGAACAAAACTGGGATGATGTAATTAACATCAACTTAAAAACAGTATTTTTCTTTTCACAAACTGTAGCGAAACAGTTTATTAAGCAACAATCTGGCGGTAAGATTATTAACATTGCTTCTATGCTTTCATTCCAAGGCGGAATTCGTGTACCTTCATACACTGCGTCTAAAAGCGCTGTTATGGGGATTACTCGTGCTATGGCCAATGAGTGGGCGAAATATAACATTAACGTTAATGCTATTGCCCCAGGATATATGGCAACCGACAACACAGCAGCATTACGCAGTGATGATGTTAGAAGCAAAGAAATTTTAGATCGTATTCCAGCTAGCCGTTGGGGTTTACCAGAAGATGTAGCTGGCCCATGTATATTCTTGGCATCTGCGGCGGCAGATTATATCAATGGTTATACTGTTGCAGTTGATGGCGGCTGGTTAGCAAGATAATAGAGAGTAAAAAGGAGTGCTTACAATGCAGAATAAAATTGCAATTTTAGGGGAATGTATGATTGAACTATCTGGCGATAAAGCTGGTTATCGTCAGGGGTTTGCGGGTGATACATTAAATACGGCGATTTATCTTTCGCGTTTGTTAGGCGCTTCGGCACAGGTTGCTTATATTACGGGTGTTGGTAAAGATGATTTAAGTCAAGAGATGCTAGCATATTGGCGTACAGAAAATATTGATACATCAGCTGTGTTCACAGTACCAAATAAGCAACCTGGCTTATATATGATTAAAACAGATCCTAATGGGGAACGTCGCTTTTTGTATTGGCGTAACGATGCAGCAGCGCGTTATTGGTTAGCAAATCTCACCGTTGCGGATGTGGTTAAAGCGTTATCATCATACCAATACCTTTATTTAAGCGGAATTAGCTTGGCTATTTTGCCAGTAGCAGATCGTGAAAAATTGTTAGCTGCAATTGAACAATTATCTGTCAAAGTGATTTTTGATAATAACTATCGTCCAGCCTTGTGGGAAAGTATTGAAGCGACGCAAGCAGCATATAAGAAAATTCTTTCTTTAGCGGAAATGGCTTTCCTAACTTTTGAAGATGACCAAGCGTTATATGGTTTTACCGATTATGAACAATCGATAAAACAAGCATTGCAGTTAGGCGTAAAAGAAGTGGTTGTGAAAAGAGGTAAAGAGCCTTGTGTGGTGGCGACAACTACTGAACGTTGTGAAGTTGCAGCAGTGAGTGTGGAGAAAGTTGTCGATACGACAGCAGCAGGTGATTCTTTTAGTGCGAGCTATTTAGCGAAAAGATTACAAGGCGGCACGATTGCGGAATCTGCAGCAGCAGGACATCAAGTAGCTAGCACCGTTATTCAATACAAAGGTGCTATTATTCCAACAACCGCTATGCCATCAATTTAATTATTGTTTGTCATTCAAGACAGGATAACCATAGAAACCTAAGCGTTCGGAAATGTGTTTTCCAGCTTGTTGCAATAGATTAACTAAATATGGGCGTTCTTTTTCTTTAAAACGAATTGACGGTAAAGAAATAGAAACGCCTGCAATAATTTGCCCTAAACGATTATAAACTGGTGCAGCGATACAAATTAACCCGTCTTCTTGCTCTTCGTTATCTTCTGCGTAATGTTGTTCACGAACAAGGTGGATTTCAGGGATTAGTTTTTCCACATTACTTACAGTATTCTTTGTAGATTGTACAAATTCAACACCATCTAAAATTGAACGTACAACATCATCAGTAACCCCTGAAAGTAAAATTTTACCAATAGCGGTACTGTATAACGGATTACGGCGACCAATTCGTGATTGCATACGTAAATTGTATTTTGAATCGATTTTATGTAGGTAAACAATTTCGTGACCTTCTAAAATACCAAGGTGTAACGCTTCACCTGTTTTTTCAGAAATACCACGCATTTCTTTATCAGCAAATGCAATCAGGTCAACATATTCTAATGATCTTGCACTAAGCTCAAAAAGCTTAAGACTGAGGCCATATTTATCACTGTCATCCTCTTGATAGACATAGCCTAAATTTTTCATTGTTTGTAGAAAACGATAAGTCGTGCTTTTTGACATCATCAATTTTTGTGATAACTCGGTAATACCGATATCTTTTTGTTCAGATAAGATTTCTAAAATACTGAAAACTTTCAGTACTGAAGCAACTGATTCTATTGAGGTATTTTCTTTTTTCATCTTTTTAAATTAGTTCCCCATAACAACAAAACTGACGAATTATAAACAATCATATTCTTATTAGAAATATTTTGTTTAGCGAATATACGATTCTCAGGTTTAAACAGAGTAAGTTAGCTATCTAATCTGATTATCCCAAGCAAACTATAACCTTCATTTTTATAAAAATAAAACATTGTTTTAAAATTTTTAGATCTAAATCACAAATTTGATTTTTGGTGATGGACGGAAATGAAATTCTGTTTTAGATTTAGCTCAATTATTTTAGGAGGTATGGAATGAAGGTTCTACATAATATGCATCCATTAGATGCGAAATCTTATGATACAGATCGTTTACGTGAAGCATTTCTTTGCGCAGATTTATTTCAAGTCGGCAAAATTAATGTCGTTTATAGCCATATTGATCGTTTAGTTGCATTAGGCGCAATACCTAATGGTTCAGCGAAATTGTCATTAGATGAAGTTATTGATAAGAAATCTTTTGGTACAGAATTTTTCTTAGAACGTAGAGAATTAGGATTGATCAACCTTGGGGGTACAGCGTTAGTTGAAACAAAACAATGCAGTTTTACATTAGATCATTTGGATGCTGTGTATTTAGGAAAAGAAACAGAGGAAATTGTTTTTTCTTCTTTAGATCAACAACAACCAGCAGTGCTATATGGTCTTAGTGCACCAGCACATCATTCATTCCCAAGTAAGTTAGTGAAATATAGTGATGCACGTAAAGTAAAACTAGGTTCATTAGAAAATTCTAATGCACGTACCATTAATCAATATCTACATCCTGATGTATTACAAACTTGCCAGCTTTGTATGGGAATGACAGAGCTAGAAAAAGGTAGTGTTTGGAATACTATGCCTGCTCATACGCATGAACGTCGTATGGAAGCTTACCTCTATTTCAATATTGAACCTGATCAAGTCGTTTTTCATTTCTTAGGCGAGCCAACAGAAACTCGTCATATTGTGGTGCGAGATAAACAATTAATTATTTCGCCAAGCTGGTCAATTCATTCTGGTTGCGGTACGAAGAATTACAGCTTTGTTTGGGGTATGGCTGGTGAAAATCAAACTTTTGATGATATGGATTTCATTCCAATGCAAGAGTTACGTTAGTCATATCTGTTCATTTTTCTACAAACTATCCAAAACAGGAGAGCAAGATGAAAATCTTCAAATTATCTAAAAAAGCCACTCTTTTAGCTGCAGCCATTACAGCGCTTTATTCTTCATATGTTGCTGCCGCAACAGAATTGAAAGTGGCGTTTAACCAATCTGATAAACACCCACAATACCAAGCATTAAAAGAGTTTGGTGAACAATTATCTAAAGCGACAGATGGGCGTTATAAAGTGAGTGTATTCCCAAATGAATTATTAGGGGATCAACGTGCTTCATTAGAATTAGTACAAAATGGTGCAATTCAAATGGCGGTAGTTGCTAATCCGTTAGTAGAAAACTATGACAAAACCTTTGCTGTATTAGGTATTCCATATGTTTATGCAAACACTGCTCACCAAGAGAAAGTGTTTACTTCAGATATTTTAGATAATCTCTTTGCTTCAACTAAAAAATTTGGTTTTGAGGTATTAACTGCTTATACCGCAGGTGCAAGAAGTCTTTATACCAAAGGTACACCAATTAAAACAATTGCAGACCTTAAAGGTAAGAAAATCCGCGTATTGCAATCTGACACTATGATTAAAATGTTGTCTTGTATGGGCGGTACCGGTGTACCAATGAACCAAGGTGAAGTTTATACCGCGATTCAACAAGGTGTGTTGGATGGTGCAGAAAATAATGAAATTACTTATGCAGATTTAAAACAATATGAAGTAGCGCCTTACTTCTCTCGTACAGGCCACTTACGTGTTGCAGATTTGTTAGTTGTTAGCGAATCTTTCTTATCTTCAATGATTCCAGAAGATCAAGCCACTTTGAAGAAATTAGCAAAAGAAAGCACCAAGAAAGAATTTGAGCTATGGAATGCGCAAATTAAAACTGCGGAAGCATTTGCTAAAGAAAAAGGAGCAACTTTCGTAGAAGTGGATACCAAACCATTCCAAGAAAGCTGCAAACCGTTACAAGAAGAGTTAATCAAAACACCTGAACAAAAAGCGTTATATGAAAAAATTATCGCATTGAAATAAGCAAAAATAAGATAGGCGAGTCGGTTCGCCTATCTTTATTTGTTGGTATGGTGCGTGGAGGTGTGTGGTGTTTAGTGTTTTATGTTTAATTAAAAAAGTTCTCGATAAGATTATTGAAGGGATCTGTATTTTTATTGTTGGCTTGATGACAGTATTGATTACTTATCAAGTCGTTTCTCGTTACGTGTTTAATAGTCCAAGTGCAGTTAGTGAAGTTTTATCTCGTTATCTCTTTGTGTGGCTGATTTTATTTGCTGGTGCTTATGTTTTTGGTTTAAGAGAACATATGGAAATTGCGTTTTTGAAAAATAAACTTTCGCCAAAATTACAACTTGTTGCTAATTCTATTTCAGAAATTGCGATTGCTGCTTTTGGTATTGGTGTGATGATTATTGGTGGTTATAGCGCAACTATTAAGCAGATGTTCCAATTAGATTCAGCATTACAAATTCCTATTGGAGTGATTTATTCAGCAATTCCAATTAGTGGTGGAATTATTGTGTTTTATTCGATTTTTAATTTAATGAAATTTTATCAGCGTGCAGATAAATGATTTTCATAGAGGAAATTTACTATGGACTTAGCTACAACCGCCGCGTTAATTATGCTTGTTGGCACAGTGTTTTTATTGGTGATAGGCGCACCGATTAGTATTAGTGTTGGCGTTTCATCTGTTGCTGCAATGTTATCTATTTTGCCATTTCAAGGCGGTATGGTGACTTCAGCACAACGTATTTTTGTTGGTTTAGATTCTTTTGCTTTACTCGCCATCCCATTTTTTATTTTGGCTGGCAATATTATGAATAGTGGTGGTATCGCTATTCGTTTGATCAATTTTGCGAAGATTTTTAGTAGTTTTTTACCAGGATCACTTGCTCAAACAACGATCATTTCCAATATGCTATTTGGTTCAATCAGTGGTTCTGGAGTGGCATCGGCGGCTGCTGTTGGTGGCATTATGACGCCAATTGAGAAAAAGGAAGGATATGATCCACGTTATAGTGCGGCAGTAAATATCGCATCAGCACCGACAGGAATGTTGATTCCACCAAGTAATACTGTAATTGTGTATGCAACAGTGGCTGGTAGTGTCTCTGTTTCTGCATTATTTATGGCGGGTTATTTGCCAGGTATCTTGTGGGGTATCGCAGTGATGATTATTGCTGGGTTTATGGCGAAAAAACGTGGCTATGTTGCAAGAACAAAGATTACTTGTGCAGAAAGTCTAAAGGTCACATTAGCTGCTATTCCTAGCCTCTCTTTAGTATTGATTGTGATTGGTGGTATTTTAGCTGGAGTATTTACAGCGACAGAAGCATCAGCAATTGCTGTTGTCTATTCCTTAATATTAAGTGTTTGTTATAGAACGCTCTCATTTAAAATGTTGCCGCAAATTTTCTTACAAACAGCAAAAATGTCTGCGATCGTAATCTTTATGTTGGCAACTTCTTCTGTAATGTCATGGGTTATGGCATTTACCCAGATTCCGAATATGATTGCTTCAGGATTATTATCTGTTACCGATAATCCAATTCTGATCTTATTAATTATTAACATTATTCTGTTGCTTGTTGGTACCTTTATGGATCCAACACCTGCGGTATTAATTTTTACACCGATCTTCTTACCGATTTGTACTTCATTGGGTATGAGCCCAGTGCAGTTCGGGATCTTATTAGTATTTAATTTGTCATTGGGAACGATTACACCGCCAGTAGGACCGATTCTCTTTACTGGTTGTAAGGTTGGTAATGTTGAGATTGAACAAGTGATTAAAACGTTATTGCCATTCTTCTTTGCAATTTTCGTCACTTTGATGTTAGTGACTTATATCCCAGCAATTTCGATGTCTGTACCAGAATTAATGGGATTAGTGAAATAAGTGATAAAAAAGGGTAGATGAGATGTATAACCATCTGATCTACCTTTTTAAAATTAATACAGGTTTGTGAAATAAAAACTAGATATGTTGGGTAATGAGATTTGAGCATTCGTCATACGTTAGAAAGCGATTTTAGTAGTTGAGGGATATAACCACTAATACGGTATTTCTAATATATAACTTAGTTTTATATCTTAGGAGAGCACTATGAATGCAACACAAGTATTGTCTGGATCGGAAGATACAGAATTTAAAAGACAATTGACTCGGGCGAAGATAGGAGCAGCAATTGGTACGTCACTTGACCAAATGGAAATGACACTATTTTCTTTAGCTTCTGCATTATGTTTTGGGCAAGTTTTTTTTCCGAATACAGATCCTAAAATTGCACTAATTTCTGCTTTTGGTATTTATGGCGTAGGCTTTTTGGTACGCCCGATCGGTGGTGTGATTTTTTCTCATCTAGGTGAAATTTATGGTAGAAAATGGGTGCTCTCAATGACAGTAATGTTGATGGGATTAGCAACATTTTGTATCGGTTTAATTCCATCTTATAGTGCGATAGGAATTTGGGCACCAATTTTATTGGTTTTATGTCGTTGTGTTCAGGGTGCAGCCGTTGGTGCTGAATATACTTCTGGGACGACTTATTTAACCGAGATTGCACCAATTGGAAAACGAGGTATTACTGCAAGTTTTGTCTGGGCTGGCGCTAGTGCGGGTACGGTAGTAGGTGGTTTAGTTTGGACAGTTGTGCTTACTAGTTTAAGTCGAGAAGATTTGACTGCGTGGGGTTGGCGCATTCCTTTCTTGCTTACTATCTTTGTTACAATGTTTGCGATTTGGATGCGCTTAAAATTACATGAATCGCCAGTCTTCTTAGATAAACAAAAAGAATTTAAGGAAAGAGCAAAACGTGCAGCGCCAATTGTGGAAGCGTGGCAAAAATCAAAGAAAAATATGTTGCGTATCTTTGGTTTTACTTTCCCATGTGTCGGTCATTCATTTATGTATCAAGCCTTTTTAGGTGGATACATTGTAAATTATGTACGTGCTGATGGCGGACCTATTTTCTCTACTGCGACGGCGATTGGGGCAACTATAGGAATTATCGGTGGTTTATTTGGTGGTTGGTTATCAGATAAAATTGGGCGTCGCAAAGCCGGACTAATCTATGCCGTCATTATGTGCATTTTCCCAATTTTGGCTTTCACGATGGTCAATACAGGCTCACCAATTTTGATTGGCTTAGTAATGGTATTTTGTTTCTGGTTCCCTGCAGAAGGTGCAATGGGAGTACAAAGCCCACAATTACCAGAAATTTTTGGATCTAGATATAGATATAGCGCATTAACCTTAGCACGTGAAATTGGAGCAATTGGTGGTGGATTGGTACCAATGTTAGCGTCTATTATTCTTGCTTATTTAGGTGGTTGGGTTGCTGTAGCTATCTTTATGAGTTTATTAATGTTAATTAATGTTTATACAACATATGTAACAATAGAAACTAAAGATCGTGATTTATACGATGAACGGGATGCGATGTAAAACATAGCAAAATGAAAAGTATATAAATTTAGTTGGGTTATGATAAAAAGCTAAAAGATATTTCGTTTTTTAGCTTTTTCTTTACAAGAATGTGCACGATGTAGGTTAAAGGAGTAATAGAAATTAAGATTGATGTTATGTTTGAACAATTATTTAATTTGCCGCAATTATTAGGAATTGCCGCATTTATATTAGGTGTGCTCTCTTTTTATCAACGTAATGATAAAAAACTAAAGGCGGTGATGTTAATCCAAAATTTAGTTTATATGACACACTTTATTTTATTGGGATCGTATGTTTCGGCATTGAGTTCGTTATTGTCTGCCTGTCGGACTGCTACTGCGATTTATGTTTCTTCCAAATATGTGGCACTATTTTTTGTCATTATTGGTATTACGTTTGGCTATGTCGTAGCGGATTCGATTTGGCAATTTTTCCCGATTTTAGGCACAACTATTGGCACCATTTCATTATTTCTCTTAAAAGGGATTCCGATGAGAGTGTTAATGTTAATGGGATCAGGATGTTGGCTAACAAATAATATTTTAGTCGGTTCTTATGGCGGTATTTTGCTAGAATCAACAGTAATTGTGATGAACTCAATCACTATTTTGCGCTTAGTATTACAAAATAGAGAAAAACAACAATTAGTATCTTAATCAAAGAAAGGTAGAGAAAATATTCAGTTTTTTAGCGATCTATTTTGATGATCAGGCTTGAGAAATCAAGATAAAGTGAGTATAATCCACGACCTTTAATATAGTTAGTAGCGGGTCGGGTTTCATACCTGACGAGGTAGCTAACAAATCTAAACCAATTAGAATGTTGGTAATCCGAACCGTAGAGCTTAAGCTTTAGTTAATTATTGGAGAATTACAAATGTCCAGAGTCTGTCAAGTAACAGGCAAACGTCCGGCAGTTGGTAACAATCGTTCACACGCAATGAACGCAACTCGTCGTCGTTTTTTACCAAATCTTCACACTCACCGTTTCTGGGTTGAAAGTGAAAACCGTTTCGTTACTTTACGCTTAACAGCGAAAGGTATGCGTATTATTGATAAAAAAGGCATCGATGCAGTTTTAGCTGATCTTCGTGCTAAAGGCGAAAAAATCTAAGGAGCTGAAAAATGGCAGCAAAAGGTGCTCGTGAAAAAATTAGACTAGTTTCTACAGCTGAAACAGGTCATTTTTACACTACAACTAAAAATAAACGTAACATGCCAGAAAAAATGGAAATCAAAAAATATGATCCAGTTGTTCGTAAGCATGTTATTTATAAAGAAGCGAAAATTAAGTAATCGTTTTTTTATAACACAATTCTTTTAATTGATAACTGCACCCAACGGTTTTGCTGATGGGTGCAGTTTTTTATCTATTATTTGGTGAAATAGGTTAATAATATTTCCTGAATTGAGTCAGAAAGAAAACGGTAGTATTCTGAACGATAACGTCATTAACCAAAGGAAAAATAATGAGGCAAGCTGAACGACCATTATCTGGTTTTCTATTGGCATTAACGACAGCGATTTGTTGGGGATCTCTGCCGCTTGCTTTACAGCGTGTATTAACAGTATTAGATAGCTATACCATTGTGTGGCTGCGCTTTTTAATCGCAATGTTAGGATTAGCGATTATTCTAATGATGACAGGTAAGTTGCCGAAAATAAAAGTCGCTTTTAACCAGCGTTTTCGTTGGATTACCTTAGTTGGTTGTATGGGGTTAGCGGTTAACTTTATCCTTTTTAATACTTCATTAGAATATATTAATCCGTCAGTATCACAAGTATTGGGGCAAGTTTCCCCTTTCTTTATGATGTTGGCTGGAGTCCTTATCTTTAAAGAAAGACTTAGTTGGAATCAAAAACTAGGTGCTACATTATTATTTGTTGGCTTACTGACTTTTTTTAATGAACGTTTAGTCGAATTATTTACTAGCTTAACAGCCTATACAAAAGGGGTTTTGCTGTGCGTATCTGCAGCAATTATTTGGGTATCTTATGCAATTGCGCAAAAGTTATTATTACGCCGTTTTAGTTCACAGCAAATTTTATTAATTTTTTATATTGGAGCTGCGTTAATTTTTACACCATTTAGCCAACCCTCGAGCCTATCAGGCTTGAATTGGACTACTGGATTATGTTTGGTTTATTGCTGTTTAAATACATTAGTTGCGTATGGTGCTTATGCAGAAGCATTAAATCGTTGGGAAGTAGCAAAAGTAAGCTCAATTATTACATTAACCCCATTGTTTACTATCTTGTTTGTGGAAATATTTCATCGTACTTTTCCTGATACCGTTGCAGCATCAAATTTAAATTTTTTAGCTTATGTTGGTGCATTTATTGTGGTATTAGGTGCTTTGTGTTCAGCAGCAGGACATAAATTAATTAAGACACGTCGGTTTGACGTCATAGGAGATAAATAATTATGAAATTTATTGATGAAGCATTAATTAGAGTAGAAGCTGGTGACGGTGGTAATGGCTGCGTTAGCTTTCGCCGTGAAAAATATATTCCTAAAGGTGGTCCAGATGGCGGTGATGGCGGTGATGGTGGTGATGTCTATTTAATTGCAGATGAAAATTTAAATACATTAGTAGATTACCGCTTTGAGAAACGTTTTGCTGCTGGACGTGGTGAAAATGGTCGTAGTTCAAATTGTACTGGGCATAGAGGTAATGATATTACTTTGCGAGTACCAGTTGGAACACGTGCAATCGATAATGATACTAAGGAAATTGTGGGAGATTTAACTGAACACAATATGAAATTATTGGTTGCAAAGGGGGGTTATCATGGACTTGGTAATACCCGTTTTAAATCTTCGGTGAATCGTGCGCCTCGCCAAAAAACGAATGGTACTCCGGGTGAAAAACGTGATTTACAGTTAGAGTTGATGCTTCTTGCTGATGTAGGAATGTTAGGTTTGCCAAATGCAGGAAAATCAACCTTTATTCGTGCAGTATCTGCGGCTAAACCAAAAGTGGCTGATTACCCATTTACCACATTAGTACCAAGTTTAGGGGTAGTAAAAGTAGATGCAAATCGTAGCTTTGTTGTTGCGGATATTCCAGGATTGATCGAGGGAGCTTCCGAAGGCGCTGGGCTAGGAACACGTTTCCTTAAGCATTTGGAACGTTGTCGAGTATTGATCCATTTAGTGGATATTTTACCAATCGATGAAAGCGATCCTGCTGATAATATTGCGATTATTGAAACTGAGCTTTTCCAATATAGTGAAAAATTAGCAGAAAAACCACGTTGGTTGGTATTCAATAAGATTGATACGATGGATGAAGAAGAAGCACAACAACGTGCAGCTGAGATTGCAGAACGTATCGGTTGGGAAGAGGAGTACTATTTGATTTCTGCGGCAACAGGTAAGAATGTGCCTGATTTGGTTCGGGATGTGATGGATTTCATTGAAGCAAATCCACGTGAGAAAGCAGTTGTTCCTGAAAATGAAGAAGTGAAATTTAAATGGGAAGATTACCATCAACAACAATTGGCAGATGCTGAAATTATTGAAGATGACGATGATTGGGATGATGACTGGTCAGAAGAAGATGAAGAGGGTGTAGAGATCATCTATAAACCTTAAAAATTAGAATGATAAGCGGCGGATTTATTCCGCCGTTTTTGTTTGTTGTAACGCTGAAGCAAGCTTACCTTGATGTTGTTGTAATAGTTGTTCTGCTTGTGGGCGAGATAAACCGCCTAAAATCATCATAATTGCTAATTTCGCTTGGTTATCAGCTAATTGTAAATAGTGAGCGGCAGTATCTTGATCACAATCAGTCGCTTGCATCACGATTTTGATGGCACGATAACGCAATTTTTCATTGGTTGCTTGTACATTGACCATTAAGTTCTGATAACACTTACCTGTTTGCACCATACTGGCAGTAGAAAGCATATTGAGTACCATTTTTTGCGCTGTACCGGCTTTTAAGCGAGAGGAGCCAGTTAGGATCTCAGCACCTACTACTGGTGTAATTGCAATATCAGCAATTTCAGCCATTGCTGAATTTGGATTACAACTAATTGCAATTGTAAATGCACCAATTTGTTTAGCATATTGCAAACCACCTAAGACATAAGGCGTTCTACCACTAACAGCTAAACCGACCAGTACATCTTTGCTTGATAACTGGAGTTGCTGTAAGTCACTTTTTCCCATTTCTGCATTATCTTCCGCATTTTCGACTGCTTGACGGATAGCACGATCACCGCCAGAGATAATACCAACAACTTGCGTTGCGGGTACGCCAAATGTTGGCGGACATTCAGAAGCATCTAAAATACCGAGCCGTCCACTCGTACCAGCGCCTTGATAAATCAAACGCCCACCTTGCTGAAAGGCCGCCACAATATGATCAATGGCATTAGCAATTTGTGGTAATTGGGATTGAATAGCCAACGCAACTTGTTGATCTTCTTGATTCATTAATTGCACGATTTCTAATGAAGATAAATGATCCAATAACATTGAGTTTGAGTTGCGTTGTTCGGAAGTCAGTTTGTCGAGAGTTTGTGTAAGAGATGACATAGCGGAATCCTAAAACTAAAAAATATCAGCTAAATGAATAGCACCTAAAATAGCAGGTTGTGATGCTCCTGTTACTGCTGGAACATTGCTTGGTCTGTGCTGCATTGTTTGATAAGCCAACCATGCAAAAGCAGCTGCTTCAACAAAATCAATATCAATTCCATAGTGATCGGTAGTGAGAACTTGCCATTGAGGTAGTAGCTTTTGTAAACGTTGCATTAAAAGTTGATTTCTTGCACCACCACCGCAAACCAATAGTTGATAGGTCAGATCTGTAGTGATTTCTGGTAATTGTTGAGCAATTGATTGAGCAGTGAGTTCAAGTAAAGTGGCTTGCACATCGACAGGTTTAATTACAGGAAGTAACGCTAATTTAGTGTCTAGCCACGTTAAATTGAATAACTCTCTGCCTGTGCTTTTTGGTGGTTGTTGAGAAAAATAGGCTTCATTTAAGCAATGTGTTAATAAAGCTTGGTTGATTGAACCTTTGCTTGCCCACTCCCCATTATTATCGAAGTGTTTGCCTTGTTGTCGTTGGATCCAATTATCCAATAATGTGTTTCCTGGACCAGTATCATAGCCAGAGATTGAATCATCTGGCGGGAGTACAGTGATATTACTGATACCACCAATATTCAATACTACTGTAAAACTATCAGATTTTGAGAAAAGAGCGTGATGAAAAGCAGGGACTAAAGGAGCACCTTGTCCACCATATGCCATATCTTTACGACGAAAATCGGTGATTGAGGTAATCCCAGTACATGCCGCTAATAAATTGCCATCAACAAGTTGCATCGTGAAAGGGTAATTGCCTTGTGGTGAGTGCCAAATGGTTTGTCCATGACAACCAATTGCTTGAATTTGCATTGCGGGAATCTGATGAGTGTCAAGGATAGTGTTGACTTGCTTGGCGTAGAGTAATGTAAGTTGCTGTTCGATTTCACCTAATTGTTGTAATGTTGTCTGCCCTTGCATTAATTGTGCCAGTTGCTGACGTAGCTGTTCAGGCATTGCTGTAAATTGTTTAGCGACAATTTTTGGTGGCATAACTGAGAAATCTACTACAGTGGTATCAATGCCATCTAGGCTCGTTCCTGACATTATTCCAATATACAGCGAATGAGTCATGAGTAAGTCCTTATTTTAATAAATCCTCATTTTTTACATGATTCCATTTCCCTAATTTTTTATCAATATATTGAAAATATTCATTAGTAAATGTCCCCTGTATGCAAGTTAGTTTATCTCTACGAAAGTTTACAGACTTTCCTTCTAAAGCTTTATTCAAACAAGTAGGACCTGTTAACTGAAATACACCACCATCAATCTTACGTTTTTCAATATTATCAATAATAATGTCAAGAGTTTGCTTTAGAAAGTCATTCTCTTTTTTACTTGCCATAAAGAAATTAGTATAAAGGTTTCGACGTTTAATAAGCACTTCAGTATCATTTTCTTTAATAATACTACTAAGGTTCCATACGAGTTGACCATCAATATCAATGTAAATACCACCTTCTTTATATAAAGTGAAAATTCGCCAGAAATCAGCCTGAGCTGCACCATCAGTCAGCTTGGAATAAGCGTCAAAAATTCGTTGATCTGAATTTTCTTTAATAAAAATTTCTCTTTGCTCTGTACTTACATAACGGTAGTCATAATTTAATGATAAAAGTCTATTAAATAAATAATTACAATACACAGGTAAGCTGACTTTATTACTATAATTCGTTTGCCAAATTGTTCTAGGAATACATTGAGAAGTATTTGATTTAATTAATGCAGGACTAAATTCAGGAATAGTAAAACGTTTATGTGGGAAAATAAAATGGAAAGGATAACTGAGAGTTTTAATAGTGTTACCTAATAAACGTTCCAATGTATTAGAAATAATAATAAGAATGTTTTGAAATTTCATAGGAAATCCACCAATAATTTTAAAGATGAAAAATTTTGATATTTATATCAACGAATTAAGGTAATTACAATAAAAAGATAGGCAATAAAAAAGCTATGAATAGAGAGTGAAAGTAACAGGTATTGGTGGGCGATACCGGTCTCGAACCAGTGACCCCCTCCTTGTAAGGGAGGTGCTCTCCCAACTGAGCTAATCGCCCGAATGATCTATTCGTTGCTATTAACAATATGGTGGGCGATACCGGTCTCGAACCAGTGACCCCCTCCTTGTAAGGGAGGTGCTCTCCCAACTGAGCTAATCGCCCACATTGTTAATTTTGGGTGATTGTCATAAGTGGTGGGCGATACCGGTCTCGAACCAGTGACCCCCTCCTTGTAAGGGAGGTGCTCTCCCAACTGAGCTAATCGCCCTTATGACAAAAACAAAATATGGTGGGCGATACCGGTCTCGAACCAGTGACCCCCTCCTTGTAAGGGAGGTGCTCTCCCAACTGAGCTAATCGCCCACATTTTGTGTTCGACGCATTATAATTATAATTTATGGTCAGTCAATCGCTTTTTGTCGCTTTGGCATTAATTGTTGTAAAAGTAAGCATAAATCCGAACTTTTTGTTAAGAATATCGCTAACTCGTAGTAAAATGAGCGCGTTTTTTTGACATTAATTAAGAAGAATAGGCAAGTTCAATGGAAATCAAAAGTTTATTTAATTTAGATCCTAATGTGAAAGTGCGTACTCGTTTTGCACCAAGTCCAACTGGTTATCTACATGTTGGTGGTGCGAGAACAGCACTTTATTCTTGGTTGTATGCAAAACATAATCAAGGTGAATTTGTATTACGTATTGAAGATACTGATTTGGAGCGTTCAACGCAGCAAGCAACAGATGCTATTTTAGATAGTATGGCGTGGTTAGGGCTTTCTTGGGAACATGGGCCATATTATCAAACCAAACGTTTTGACCGTTATAATGAAGTCATTGATCAAATGTTAGAACAAGGGTTGGCATATCGTTGTTACTGTAGCAAAGAACGTTTAGAAGCATTGCGTGAAGAACAAGAAAAACATAAAGAAAAACCACGTTATGATCGCCATTGCTTACACGATCATAGTCATGACCCAAGTGAACCTCATGTGGTGCGTTTTAAAAATCCAACGGAAGGTTCAGTTATTTTTGAAGATGCAGTACGTGGCAAAATTGAAATTAGTAACGGCGAATTAGATGATTTAATTATCCGCCGTACTGATGGTTCACCAACTTACAATTTCTGTGTGGTGGTTGATGATTGGGATATGGGAATTACGCATGTTATTCGTGGTGAAGATCATATTAACAATACCCCACGTCAAATTAATATTTTAAAAGCATTAAATGCACCAATTCCGCAATATGCTCACGTTTCGATGATTTTAGGTGATGATGGGCAAAAACTCTCAAAACGCCATGGTGCGGTTAGCGTAATGCAATATCGTGATGAGGGATATTTGCCAGAAGCGTTATTAAATTACCTAGTTCGTTTAGGTTGGGGACATGGCGATCAAGAAGTTTTCTCAATTGAGGAAATGATTGAATATTTCGATATTCATGGCGTAAGTCGCTCTGCAAGTGCATTTAATACGGAAAAATTATTATGGTTGAATCACCATTACATTCGTGAGTTACCGGCAGAAAAAGTGGCGAGTTATCTTGAATGGCATATGCAGGATCAACAAATCAATACAGAGAATGGTCCAGCATTAACTGAAATTGTCAAAGCATTAGGTGAACGTTGCAAAACATTAAAAGAGATGGCTGCAGCGAGTCGTTATTTCTTTGAGGATTTCAGTGAATTTGATGAAGCTGCAGTGAAGAAACATTTTAAAGCTGCTGCAATCGAACCATTACAAAAGGTATTAGAGAAATTACGCGCATTACCAGAATGGGACGGACACGCTATCCATCAACAAATTGAAGATACTGCTGCAGAACTTGAAGTAGGAATGGGTAAAGTAGGTATGCCATTACGTGTTGCAGTAACAGGTGCTGGTCAATCACCATCTTTGGATATTACGATGCAATTAATCGGTCGTGATCGCTGCTTAACTAGAATTCGACAAGCTATTGAGTTTATTGAAAATAAAGTAGCATCAGCCCAATAGGTGTTTAATAGTTAGCCAAAAAGTGGAGGCCTCTCGCTTTTTGGCTAAATTACATTGACATCAGTAACTGCGACAATTAATATTAGCAGCGACCTATCTTGTGGGGATATAGCTCAGTTGGGAGAGCGCTTGAATGGCATTCAAGAGGTCGTCGGTTCGATCCCGATTATCTCCACCACTTCAATCTTATTTAAATTTCCCTTTCACTAATCAACATAATTTTTCATTGCTAATGCTTAATCACTGCTAGCATTGCTAATACTTTTGCTTTATTCTTGCAATTCTATTTTTGGTCCGACTATCTCAATAGCCGTTAGCTTTTTTATCAAAATAAGGAGCCTTAAATCAGTGGAAAAAACTGTCCTCAATCCTAAACTTCAAGCTGTTTCAAGTAACGCTGATACTATTCGTGAAGCCTGCAATATTAATTATTGGGGAATGAATTATTACAATGTGGATGAGAATGGTGAAATTTATGTTTGCCCTAATCCTGAAAAACCAACCAATAAAGTGTCGTTAGCTAAATTAGCTGAACAAATGCAACAACAAGGCGCACGACTGCCTACTCTGTTTTGTTTTCCTCAAATTATTCAACACCGATTACGTTCTATTAATGCTGCTTTTGCACAAGCAAGAGAGGAGTTCGGTTATGAGGGAAATTACTTTTTGGTGTACCCAATCAAAGTAAATCAATATCGTCGTATTATTGAATCTTTAATTACTTCAGGACAGCCGCTCGGATTAGAGGCAGGCTCTAAAGCTGAATTAATGGCAGTACTAGCACATGCTGGTCAGACAAAGACTGTGATTGTCTGTAATGGGTATAAGGATCGTGAGTATATCCGTTTTGCTTTAATGGGAGAAAAACTAGGACATAAAGTCTATTTGGTGATTGAGAAAATTTCTGAGATTTTCTTAGTGTTAGAAGAGTCAAAGAAATTGAATGTGCGTCCTCGTTTGGGGGTACGTGCAAGGTTAGCATCGCAAGGCTCAGGAAAATGGCAATCATCAGGTGGTGAAAAATCAAAATTTGGCTTGTCTGCGTCGCAAGTATTAGAGTTAGTTAATTTATTAAAAGAGCAATCCAGTTTAGATTGTTTGCAATTATTACATTTCCATTTAGGTTCTCAACTCGGCAATATTCGTGATGTGGCGACAGGTGTTCGTGAAAGCGCACGTTTTTACGTTGAGTTACATCGTTTAGGCGTTAATATTCAATGTTTTGATGTCGGTGGTGGTCTAGGTGTTGATTATGATGGTAATCGTACCGAATCAGATTGCTCTGTAAATTACGGCTTACGTGAATATGCAGAAACTGTTGTTTGGGGAATTGGGCAAGCGTGTCGTGAACATAATTTGCCTCATCCAACGATTATTACTGAATCAGGTCGTGCAGTAACGGCGCATCACGCAGTATTGGTATCCAACGTAATCGGGGTTGAACGGTATTTACCAACGGAATTATCAGCACCAAAAGAAAATGATCCTCGAGTCTTGCATAGTATGTGGGAAACGTGGACAGATATTTTATCATCACGTGAAAAACGTTCTTTGCGCAGTTGGATTCACGAAAGCCAATTTGACCTTTCTGATGTGCATAATCAATACAATGTTGGGTTAATTAATTTAGAGCAACGAGCTTGGGCAGAGCAATTATATTTAAATATTTGTCATGAAGTTGGCGAATTATTTAGTGAACGCCATCGCTCACATCGTACTATTATTGATGAATTACAAGAGCGTTTTGCAGACAAACTCTATGTTAATTTCTCTTTGTTCCAATCATTACCTGATGCGTGGGGAATCGATCAACTGTTTCCAGTTTGCCCATTAACACAATTAAATGAGCCAGTCAGCCGTCGTGCGGTATTGTTGGATATTACTTGTGATTCCGATGGTACGATTGATCATTATATTGATGGCGATGGTATTACCACTACAATGCCGATGCCGAATTATTCTGTAGATAACCCACCATTAGTTGGTTTCTTTATGGTAGGGGCTTATCAAGAAATTTTAGGTAATATGCACAACCTATTTGGCGACACTACGACTATTGATATAGTGTTAGATGAACAAGGTGCAGTGAAAGTATTGGCACATGATGCAGGCAATACGGTAGCGGATATGCTGCATTATGTTTACTTAGATCCGAAGCAATTAATTGCACGTTATCGTGAGCAAATAGAGCATTCAACTTTACCTGCATCAGAAGCCTTGCAATTCTTAAAAGAATTAGAAGAAGGGTTGAACGGTTACACCTATTTGGAAGAAGAGTAGCGCATAGGGGCATCATATGTTTAATACATTAGGTCATAAAGAAGATATTTCATTAGTTTCTAATAATTTTGGTTTTCTACGCTTACCCGTTAATTTTATGCCGCAACAGAGTGATGCCGATTGGGTTATCACAGGTGTTCCTTTTGATGCTTCTGTTTCTGGTCGTTCGGGTACACGCTTTGGCGCAGAAGCGATACGTCGTGCTTCGGTTAATTTAGCGTGGGAACATTGTCGCTTTCCATGGAATTTTGATGTACGTGAACGGCTTAATATTGTGGATTGCGGAGATCTTGTTTATTCGTATGGCGACAACCAAGATTTTGTAGAGCAATTAGAAGCACATACAACCTCTTTATTACAAGCAGGAAAACGTTGTTTAACCTTGGGTGGTGATCATTTTATTACTTTGCCATTATTGCGCGCGCATGCAAAACATTTTGGTAAGTTAGCGATGATCCATTTTGATGCTCATACCGATACTTATGAGAATGGTAGCCGATATGATCACGGTACAATGTTTTATCACGCTCCTAAAGAAGGCTTAATTGATCCTAAACATTCAGTACAAATTGGTATTCGTACTGAATATGATCACCATTTGGATTTCACCGTATTAGACGCGCCGTTAGTCAATGATTTAAGTGTTGCTGAAGTAGTGGCAAGAATTAAACAGACAGTGGGAACAGAGCTACCTGTTTATTTAACCTTTGATATTGATTGCTTAGATCCAGCCTATGCACCTGGTACGGGAACACCAGTTTGCGGTGGTTTAACTACGGATAAAGCCTTGAAAATCTTACGTGGTTTAGCTGATGTTAATATTGTAGGTATGGATGTAGTTGAAGTTTCTCCAGCCTATGATCAATCTGATATTACTGCGTTAGCAGGTGCAACCATTGCCTTGGAAATGTTGTATTTGCAAGGAAGTAAATTGTAGTAGGGCATATTGTATCAATTTTCCTTTTTCTTAATTAAGCATTTAAAGTACGTTTATCTTATGTTGGATCAAAGTAAACGTACTTTATTTATATAGTGCTATTATTTGTACAAATAATCTTTTAACCTGTATTGGTTATTTCAGTAGTGAAATTAGAAATAATAAAGACAGATAGTTGATGAGATTTTTTATCTCTAAATTTAGCTTCTTAAAGGAGAAACTAACTAATGAAAAAGCTCTTTTTATGCTCCTATTTTGCAGGAGTTAGTGATCTGTTTTTAGATTTTGCTGGAGAGAATTTACAGGGCAAATCTGTGCTATTTATACCAACTGTAGTGATCCACTAATTTAACAGTCCCTGATAGGTTGTTTTGCTAAAACGGGTGGTAATCCCTGATTGTAAGCATGAGGACGAACGGTATTATAATAAAATACATAATTCTTAATGTCCTCCTTCGCTGCCGACAACGAGTCATACCCCTCTTTTAACATCCATTCATATTTAAAACGTCTAAACCAACGCTCCATCGGCGCATTATCCCAACAATTACCTCGACGACTCATACTCTGGATTAATCCATGACGTTTCACACATTGCGTAAAGGGATAATTCCGATAAACACTCCCTTGGTCTGAATGAAATATCATCTCTTTTGTCCTTGCTGTCGTTAGCATCGCATGATTTAATGCCTCTACCACTAAATCTGCATTATGCTCTCTTTGCAATCGCCAACCGACTACTTGACGATGAGCTAAATTCAGCACAACTGCAAGATAATGCCATTCTCCATTCACCTTAAGATAGGTTGTATCACCACACAATACGGTGGTCTGGGAATCTGGAGTAAATTGGCGGTTTAACAGATGATTAAATGGCATCGTTTGTCCCTCAGCAAATGGATAAGAATAACGTTTCTTCGGTTGTTTACTCTCTAAGCCTTGTTGCTTCATCAATTTACGGATAAGCGCCAATCCTACCTCAATCCCTTTATGCTGTAATCTCGCTTTCAATGTCCGTTTACCCGCTGAACCTAGACTTTCATCAAATAATGCCTTTATTTCTAATGATAAACGTCCATATTTGTTTGGCTTGCTACCCTGTCTTAACTGGGCATAATAGGCACTTTCTGATACCTCAAACAACGCACACACCCGTTTGATACCATACGATTTTAATGCCTTTATCGCTTGGTAGCGACGTTGTCGAGAGACA
Source organism: Gallibacterium salpingitidis (assembly GCF_030517105.1). Classification (GTDB taxonomy): domain Bacteria; phylum Pseudomonadota; class Gammaproteobacteria; order Enterobacterales; family Pasteurellaceae; genus Gallibacterium; species Gallibacterium salpingitidis. The sequence continues at coordinate 2,698,685 of NZ_CP103875.1, forward strand.
TAAAAATCGCTGTAGCCTTTTTTAGGATTTCTTTGTCCTCCTCGAGTATTTTTATCCGTTTCTCCAGTTCCCGTATGCGTTGTTGTTCAGGAGATATAGGCTTGCTGCCTGGTAATACATAACCTTGTTGTTCTGCTTGTACTTGTTTTACCCAACGACGTAATGCCGTTTCTCCTATCCCTAATTCCAAGCACGCTTGTGGGATGGAATAACCTTGTTCGGTCACCAATTTTACTGCTGCAGCTTTATATTCTGGGCTAAATGTTCTTCTCATTAAATTGTCCTCTTTTTGTGATAATACCTAAATAGGAAAAGCAAAGCCCACCAGCAAAGAATATAATTTAGCTGATGGAAAAGGATTTTATTTGCGTATGTCCTTAATCATTGGATTGTACTACTACAGGCTTTTTTTGTCTCAAAAACACTATACATAAATCCCCTTATGAGAATGAACCACTTTTTGAAGTTCCCGATAATTGGCAATTTGTTACTTTAAGCTCCATTTTTCAGCATAATACTGGTAAAGCACTAAATTCAGCAAATAGAGAGGGGGAGCTACTTGATTACATTACCACCTCTAATCTCTATTGGGGACATTTTGATTTAACAAATATAAAAAAAATGTTTTTTAAAGCATCTGAATTGGAAAAATATACTGTAAGAAAAGGTGATTTACTCGTTTGTGAAGGTGGAGATGTAGGTAGATCTGCAATTTGGAATTACGATTACTCTATTTGTATACAAAATCATATTCATAGATTACGACCAAAATATACTCTCAATATCACATTCTTTTTTTATGTGTTTATGTATTATAAAAATAAAAATTTAATTGGCGGTAAAGGAATAGGATTACAAGGTTTATCTAGTAGAGAATTAGCAAAAATATTACTACCCCTTCCTCCACTAGCCGAACAACAACGCATAGTCAAAGAAGTTGAAAAATGGTTTGCGGTAATTGATCAACTTGAAAAAGATAAAATTGACTTAGCACAAGCTATCAAACAAGCAAAAAGCAAAATCCTTGATCTTGCTATTCGAGGAAAGTTACTTGCACAAGATCCGAATGACGAGCCAGCAGAGAAGCTATTAAAACGCATTAATCCAAACTGGACACCTATGGGTAATTCACATTATCCGAAAATGCCTTTTGAACTGCCTAAGGGGTGGGTTTGGTGTAAATTACAAGATGTTTCTATAAACGAATTAGGTAAAACACTAGATAAATCCAAAAATACTGGTAAATTTTATGACTACTTATGCTCAGTAAATGTGAAATGGGGACATATTGATTTATCTCTTTTAAAAAAAATGAGATTAGAAGAACACGAAAAAGAAAGATATCGTGTAAAAAAGGGCGATTTGTTAATCTGTGAAGGCGGAGATGTTGGTCGTTCAGCAATTTGTAATTTTGATAAAGAAATATACTATCAGAATGCACTGCATAGAGTAAGATTTAAAAATAATATAAAAACTGAGTTTTATTTTTATGTACTATGGCTTTATAAAGAAAAATCATGGATTGATGATGTTAGTAGTGGAGTCACCATCAAACATTTTACTCAAAATTCGATTAATAAATTGATTTTCCCCTTTCCCCCACTAGCCGAGCAACAACGTATAGTTGAGAAAATAGAAATATTATTTACCGAATTAGATAATATTCAACATCATTTAAAGTAATATAAGATCGGATATGTAATCCGATCTTATAAATTAGTTTTACCAATCCACAATACGATCAACTAATTGCTGTTGTTCGCTTGCGGTACGGCGTAAATAAATACGCGTAGTTTCGATACTTTCGTGTCCCATTAAATCGGCTAGCAATGCAATATCATTAAATTTTTCTAAGAAATTTTTTGCAAACCGATGACGAAAAGAATGGGGATAAATCACGTTTTTATTTAGATTATATTTCTCAGCAAAATATTTAAGTTGTATTGCGATTCCTCGTGTTGTAATGCGATAACCATAGCGATTTAAAAACAAATAACCAGATGAAATTTGCTTTCTTTTTATCCATTCTAGGGCTTCTATACGTAAACATTTTGGAATGTATAACCGTCTGATTTTTCCGCCTTTAGAGTAAATATCTAAGTATCCAATCTGTAAATGTTCTGCTTTGATTTGTAATAACTCACTGACCCTTGCACCTGTTGCTGTCATAAACCAAACAACAAAATACCAATCAATATAGTTATCCTTTTTAAGTGAGGATTTTAAAAATTGATAATCGGCGTTGCTGATCACATTTTCGATAAAATTTTTCTGTTGAACTTTAATAAATTTAAGTTTTAACTTATCTTTTTTTATAAATTCAAGATATTTATTAATAGCTTGCAATCTTAAATTAACCGTTTGAGGTTTAAAATTTTCAATTAAATAACCTTTATAAGCTAATAAGTTAGCGTGTTTTATTTCATTATAATGTTTAAAAAAATACTTTATTGTCCATAGATAAGAACTTATAGTATTTTCAGAGAGATTTTGTTTTTGTAGATAATGTTTAAAGTTGTTTTCCATTTTAAATTCCATTGTAGTTAATAGGAAAATAAATCATAACGTATTAATAACGATAAAATTTTATTAACTACAATGGAAAATCTATCTTAGACTTCTAACATTGTTTGTATGCGATCTAATTCTGAAAATAATTGCTCAATTTTCTCAACTATGCGTTGTTGTTCATTTAAAGAAGGAATCAAAAACAAAAAATTTTTCAAATCACTATAATGTCTAGCATAACCCTTATGTTTTATTTTATTACTTGCATTCATTATAAGAAAATAGGAAAACTTAGGATTGATTTTAGAAGTAATTATTTTTACTCCATCTGCACCTACAATAAAAGGAAAATTAACAAATTTAACTACTTTAGTGTGATCTCCAAAAATTATGATAGGAATTGATACTTGAGAAAACAGCTTTGTTTTATTATTACTATATCCTTCAATATGTTTAGAACTTTGGCTAATTACAGGATATTTTCCTGTTGTATTAATATCTTTTTGGTAAATCTGAAATGGTGTTGATGCAATATTACTAAATAATGAATCGAATTCACAAACCGCCCAACCCTTAGGCAGTTCAAAAGGCATTTTCGGATAATGTGAATTATCCATAGGCGTCCAGTTTGGATTAATGCGTTTTAATAGCTTTTCTGCTGGCTCATCATTCGGATCTTGTGCAAGTAACTTTCCTCGAATAGCAAGATCAAGGATTTTGCTTTTTGCTTGTTTGATAGCTTGTGCTAAGTCAATTTTATCTTTTTCAAGTTGCTCAATTACCGCAAACCATTTTTCAACTTCTTTGACTATGCGTTGTTGTTCAGCTAGTGGGGGAAGGGGAAAATTAAAGTTTTTTAATATATCTAGTGGTGGAATATTTTTAATTGCCGTCCCTTTACTTTCTTTATATGCTTCTATTTTCAATATAAAATCAAAATAAATAAGATAAAAATCCTCAATATTTCTATCAAAAAGCCTAATTAGCATTAACGCTTGATTAATAATTCCAACTGGTGCATTTTCAGATAATACATAGGTTTCTCCGATAGTACCTGCACAACTAACAATAATATCAAAAGGTTTTATTGCAAACCCTTTTAAAGACTCATATTTTTCTTTTGTAATATAGTATTCGCCTATATTTTCATTTTTTTTGGATAGCATTTTTCTGCTCATAAACTTTGTAATTATCACTTGCTTTAGGAACAAACATTGATTTTGTTAAACTACTACCAAATGGTCCTTTCTTGTAAAATGCAATATCATCAAGCCTACACCAAACCCACCCCTTAGGCAGTTCAAAAGGGGGCTCATTCTGATAAGGGGATTTATCTGTAGTAATTTCTTTCTTACTTTTTCTTTTTTTTATTGTCAGAAAGTGATCGCTCTTTTTCGGCTTTAATACGTTCGAGCAATACTGAAGCTGGTTCGTCATTTGGATCTTGTTCCACTAATTTACCACGAATAGCGAGATCAAGAATTTTTTGGCGTAGAATTTTAGTATCCATTATTCTTTGATCCCTGCTAGCAATTTTTGTAATTGTGCGGCTGATTGGCTAATCGCTTCGCTTTTGTCTTTAATGGTTAGCATTAACTCGGCTAGTGAGAGATTTTCTGTTTCATCAATTTGCTTAATCCAAGTAATGTCAAGACTCGTTTTATCTCTTGCAAAAATTTCCTCTACGCTATACTTTCTCCAACGTCCATTTGGGTTATTTTCATTGTGATAAGTTTCTGTTCGTTTATTGATATTTTCTGCGTGATAACATTGCACAAATTCATCTAAATGATGACGTTGCATTGGGTTTGTCGCGAGAGTATGTTTAATATCAGTGCGGTAATCGAAAAACCAAATATTTTCTGTTGGTGTACCTTTATTAAAAAAGAGCACGTTCGCTTTCACGCCTTGTGCATAAAAAATGCCAGTAGGTAGGCGTAATATTGTGTGTAGATCAAACTCTTGTAAGAGCTTTTTGCGGATTGCTTCCCCTGCGCCACCTTCAAATAAAACGTTATCAGGTAGCACTACCGCCGCACGTCCACCATTTTTTAGACTCAACATAATGTGTTGCAGGAAATTGAGCTGATTATTTTTAGTTTCTACATAAAAATCATCTCGATTAATATCAACTGAACCCGATGGTCTTGTGCCAAACGGTGGATTTGCCAATACAATATCAACTAACTCAGTCGGTGCTTTTTCTAATGAGTCTTGACATATAATTGGGCTACGTTCTGTGCCAATTCCTCTTAAATAGAGGTTCATTGAGGCAAGCGTAACAACAAGTGGTGTGTTATCAAAACCGTGCAACGCTTGATGACGTAAGAAATCTCGCTTAGCTTTATCTTGAGACTGGGATTTCATATAGTCATACGCAGCTAATAAAAATCCGCCTGTTCCACACGCTGGATCACAGATAGTTTCTGTAATTCTAGGTTGTACCACTTCGACAATGGTTTGAATGAGCGAGCGTGGGGTAAAATATTGCCCTGCTCCGCTCTTTTTATCCTGTCCATTTTTCTCTAAAATGCTTTCATAGATTGCCCCTTTTAGATCGCCGTCCATTACCAGCCATTGTTCTTCGTCAATCAATGAAATCACTTTTTTTAGATAAACAGGCTTATCAATTTTATTTTGTGCTTTGGTGTAAATCGTACCGATAAGATTATCTTCTTCACTCAATTTTTTTAGTGTAATTTCATATTGTGAAATAAGCTCTAATCCGTCTAACTCAATTAAATCTTTCCATTGATACCCTTGTGGAATAGCTGATTTTTCACCTAAAAGACGTTCATTTTCATCGTCCATTTTTAAAAATAGCAAATAGGTAAGCTGGGTAATATAATCGGTAAAGCCGATTCCCTGTCCTGACAAGGTTGTCGCTAATGTCCACACTTTTTTGGTTAAAGAGGTTTCGTTATTTGTTATTTTTTTTGACGTATTATTTTTTGACATAGTATTTTATGCTGCTGAGTTAGTTAATAAGAAATTTGAAAGTGAATAAAGTGCTTCATTCGCACTTTTTATATCGCCACAGATTTGGCTTAATTGTGCGGCTTTGATCTGATCGTACTCACGCAGATCGCTAAATGAATAAGCACCATTAGAGGCGATATAGTTCACAACGACACGAAAAACATCCTTTTGTTGTTCAGAAAGTTGTAGCTGAGTCTTTCCATACCACAAATTAAACATTCTTTGTGCCATCGGATAAATGCTTTGTAATTGCGAAATTTGTTGGAAAGCGTAACGAACGAGTTGGATAATATTAGTTAAGGCTTCACACTCATCTTTATTAGATAATGGTTTAACTTGATTGGAATTTTGTAAGGCGTACGCATTCCATAATTGTAGTGAATTAAAGCGATTGTTGGCTTGTTTTAATTGTTGGATAAGATCACTTAACAGTAGATAAGAGAGAGGTTCGCCTGTATTATTATAAATAATCCTTAATGCTTCAATCTCATCTTTGTGTTCAAAACAATATTTTTCAAATGCTGTCGTAGTATTTTTGGCTTCCTCAATAGAAAAACCTTTGCTAATAAGCTGATCATTGGCATTCAATAAAGTATGTACAAATCCAGCGTTTAAGATCAAGAGTAACTCTCTCGCTTTTGGGTTGTAAGTCAATTTACTAACCAACGCTTTGCGTTCAGTATTACTCTCGTTTATATCTTTATATGGTGGTAGTGTTTTATCCGCAAGAGCATTAAAAATATTTCTGGCTAAGTCCAACATATCTATGCCAGACAAGTCAATAAATTCTTTTCTTTGTTTGGACGTACTTTTATTGCCAATACGAGATAGACGAGAAGCAAGCAAATGTAACTTTTCATCACTTAAATTGCCGTGCGTAATTAATTCCAGCAGTTTACTTAACGTAATAACGGAATTTGTTGGGTTATTTTGTAGTGATTTAGTATTTTTTTCGTGTTCCGTTACCCCAACGGCATCAACTAAAAAGAAGTGATCTTTACTATGTGCATTTGGTGTGACAGTACGAAGTTGATCATCATTGATGGTGCGAACCCCTCTGCCTTTCATCTGAATATACAAAGCTTCAGAGGCAACATCACGCATAAACAATAACACTTCTAATGGCTTGATATCTGTACCTGTGGCAACCAGTGTACAAGTAACCGCAATGCGAAATTTTTTATCATTGCGAAAATTTCTGATTAGTTGATCACTGTCTTTTGCTGAATAGGTAATTTTTTGAACAAAATCATCGTCCGTTCGATTAAATACCTCTTTAGCAATCTCAACAATATTTGTAGCGTGCTGTTCATTTAACGCAAAAATTAATGTTTTTGGTAAATAATCAAAATCTGCCTCACGAGGCGGATCAATAAACATTTCGCTATAAACCGCATCTCGATAAGTTTCTAAAACGAGTCTAATTTGTGCGGGATTAACGACACTTCGGTTTAATTCCTCTTTGGTATAAGACCTATCCTCTACTGCAAAAATCGTTTTTTCTTTACCTGTATAGCGTATTTCCTCTCTAACTTTTTCGCCTTTGGCAATCGTACCACCATTTTCACTGATTTCGGTTTTTATTCGATAAATACGACTATCTACATTAATGCCATCAATGATAGATTGTTCTAAAGTGTAATTGACTACGCAATTCTTATTGAAAAATGCCAGCGTTTCAGGCTGTGGTGTCGCCGTTAGACCAATTAAATTAGCAGATGAGAAATAGTCTAAAACCGATTTCCAATTGCCATAAATTGAACGATGACATTCATCAATAATAATTAAATCAAAAAAATCAGGCGGAAGTTGCGGATGTTGAGGAATAACAATCTCACAATCCTCATTAGCATAACCCTCATATTCGTCATTATCCTCAAAGTCCTCGCCTTTTAGTAAAGAAAATAGACGTTGGATAGTTGAAATTATCACATTTGCATTGGGTATTTTGGCAGAACGTAATCTTTCTACGCTAAAAATAGTATTAAAAGGTTCGCCATTTTCAGTTAAACGGAATGTCGCAAACTCAGCCTCAGCTTGTCGCCCGAGATTATTGCGATCAACTAAAAATAAAACTCGCCGAACAGGTGTATAAGCTAATAAACGATAAGCCGCCATACAAGCTGTATAGGTTTTTCCTGCACCTGTCGCCAACACCATCAAAGCTCGTTTATGGTTATTGCGGAAACTTTCCTCTAATGCCGAAATAGCTTCATACTGGCAATTTCGTAATCCTTTTTCTGCTAAAAAAGGTAGTCCAGCATACGGATCGTTGATGCCCAACATCTTGCAAATTTCTTTGGGTGAATGTATCCGATTTAAAGATTCATATTCATTACCATCACTGCGTTTAAACAGCACAAGCTGACCGTTAGATTGGTAAATTAAAGGAAGTGGAATGGAATAGGATTGATAATACTTCGGGACATTAACCACATAATTAGCTGCCTGCTCGCAAACTTTAGCAGAGGTAACATCAATATATTCTGCTTTTGCTTCTAAAATGCCTATCGCTTTTCCTGCGAGAAAAAGCAAATAGTCAGCTTCCATATTTTTCTTTAAAAGCCCCTCTCGAATTGCACAAGCATTGATATTAGGTGAGTAATCTTTACGATCAACCACTTTCCAGCCCGCATTAATAAACATCTGATCGATTTTTACTCGTGCTTTTTCCTCTGGTTTCATATCGTTTACTCTAATCGCTATCCCTTCTGATAAGCTAATATTATCAGAAGGAAGTGGGGGGAATAAATGTTAATTTTAGTAATCCACTAATTTAACGGTCTTTGATAGATTGTTTTGCTAAAGTGGGTGCTAATCCATGACGTTTTACACATTGCGTAAATGGATAACTTCGATAAATACTCATTTGGTCTGAGTGAAATATCATTCCATCTGTCCTTGTTGTCATCAGTATCACATGATTTAATGCCTCTACCACTAAATTCGTATTATGCTCTCTTTGCAATCGCCAACCAATTACTTGATGCAGGGGTAAATTCAGCACAACCGTAAGATAATGCTATTCTCCATTGTGGTATCTATTATCTTAAAATAATAAGCTATTGATGAAAAATTGTTAAATATCTATACTGACTAAGAAAATACGCACGCTGTAAGTATTAGCGTGCGTTTATCTTTTCCAGAATATTTTTATAGGAATTCCATGACAAAACAAAAAATAGTCCTTGCCACAGGTAATCAAGGCAAAGTGAATGAAATGGCGAATGTATTGGCTGATTTTGGCTTTGAAGTCATTGCTCAAACAGCATTAGGAATTGAGAGCCCAGAGGAAACAGGTTTAACTTTTGTTGAAAATGCGTTGCTTAAAGCTCGTCATGCAGCAAAAGTGAGCGGTTTACCTGCGATTGCAGATGATTCTGGATTGGTTGTGGATGCGTTAGGTGGTGCACCGGGATTATATTCTGCTCGTTATGCTGGAGAAGAGGCGGATGATGCAGAAAATCGGGCGAAATTATTAGCAGAATTAGCAACTATTCCAACGGAACAGCGTACCGCAAAATTTGTTAGTTGTATTGTGTTATTACGTTCTGCTACTGATCCATTCCCGATTATTGCGGAAGGGGAATGCCAAGGTATGATAGGAACGGAAGAAATTGGCACTAATGGTTTTGGCTATGATGCACTGTTTTTCTATCCAGAAAAAAATGCAACATTTGCGGAATTAAGTAAGGCTGAAAAACAACAAGTTTCACATCGTGCTAGAGCATTAGCAATCTTACAACAAAAATTAAGATGATCGTTTTACCTCCATTAAGCCTTTATATTCATATTCCTTGGTGTGTGCAGAAGTGTCCATATTGTGATTTTAATTCGCACGCGCAAAAAGGGGCGATCCCAGAACGAGAATATTTGCAACACTTATTAGCCGATTTAGATCAGCAGCTTGATTATGTGCAAGGGCGAGAATTACATTCTATTTTTATTGGTGGTGGTACGCCTAGTCTATTTTCGTCAGAAAGTATCGCGTATTTATTGCAACAAATTTCACAACGTATTGCTTTCCGCGATGGTATTGAAATTACTTTAGAGGCAAATCCTGGAACAGCTGAAGCAGAGCGGTTTGTTGGTTATCATCAGGCTGGTGTAACTCGATTATCAATGGGAATCCAAAGTTTTGATGATCAGAAGTTGCAGCAGTTAGGACGAATTCATAATAGTGCGGAAGCAAAATATGCAGTAAACCTTGCTAAAACAGCACAATTTTCTCGTTTTAATTTAGATTTAATGCATGGACTTCCTAATCAAACCATAGAGCAAGCATTATCTGATTTACAACAAGCTATTGAACTTTCACCACCACATCTTTCTTGGTATCAATTAACGATTGAACCAAATACGTTATTTGCCAGTAAACCGCCGCGGTTGCCTGATGATGATATGTTGTGGGAAATTTTTGCACAAGGGCATCAACTATTAACACAGGCTGGCTATCAGCAGTATGAAACTTCTGCTTATGCGAAACAAGGCTATCAATGTGAACATAATTTAAATTATTGGCGGTTTGGTGATTATTTGGCAATAGGGTGTGGTGCACATGGAAAAGTTAGTTTTCCTGAAGGAAAGATTGTACGTTATTCTCAGACAAAACACCCGAAAGGTTATCTACAAGGTAACTATCGTTATCAACAGCATGAAGTAGGCGAATTAGATCGTCCGTTTGAGTTTTTTATGAATCGTTTCCGTTTATTGGAGGCTGTACCAAAAGAAGATTTTCTTCACTTTACTGGACTTTCTATTGCATCAATTGAAAAGCCAATAGACGAGGCTGTAAAACAAGATTATATTGTAGAGCGAAAAAATTCTTGGCAGATTACTGAACATGGCAAATTATTTCTGAATGATTTGCTTACACTTTTTTTGGCAGAATAAGTTAAAGGATAGAGGCATGGATCAATTAACAATGAAGAAAATGGCAGCTAACGCAGCATTGCAGTATGTAAAAGCAGATACTATTGTTGGCGTTGGCAGCGGTTCAACAGTAAATTGCTTTATTGAAGCATTAGGAACAATAAAACATAAAATTAAAGGCGCGGTAGCAGCGTCTAAAAACTCTGAAACATTATTGCGTGAGCAAGGTATAGAAGTCTTTAGTGCTAATGATGTATCAGGTTTAGACATTTATGTTGATGGTGCTGATGAAATTACGCCACATAAAATGATGATTAAAGGCGGTGGCGCTGCGTTAACTCGTGAGAAGATTGTGGCAGCATTGGCGAAAACTTTTATTTGTATTGTTGATAAATCTAAACAGGTTGAAGTATTAGGTTCCACTTTCCCATTACCAGTAGAAGTCATCCCGATGGCACGCTCGCAAGTGGCACGTAAATTGGTAACATTAGGTGGTTCACCAGAATATCGTGAAGGTGTTGTAACTGATAATGGTAATATCATTTTGGATGTGCATAATTTTAAAATCATCAATCCAGTTGAAATGGAAAAAGAGTTGAACAATGTCGCTGGTGTGGTAACAAATGGAATTTTCGCATTACGCCCAGCGGATATTGTAATTGTGGGCAGCCCTGATGGTGCACAAATTCTTAAATAATTAATTATTAATATAAAGGAAAAAGCAAACATGACAGCAAAAGTATCTTTGGACAAAGCAAAAATTAAGTTTTTATTACTTGAAGGTGTACATAATAGTGCATTAGAAGTGTTGCATAATGCTGGGTATTCAAATATTGAATATCATAAGAAAGCGTTAGACGAAGAAGAGTTAATCGAAGCAATTAAAGATGCACATTTTATTGGTATCCGTTCTCGTACTCATCTTACTGAAAAGGTATTACAGCATGCACAAAAATTGATTGCGATCGGCTGTTTCTGTATCGGTACTAATCAAGTGAATCTTGAAGCGGCAAGACAACGTGGGATTCCAGTCTTTAATGCACCATTCTCTAATACACGTTCTGTTGCGGAATTAGTCTTGGGAGAAATTTTGCTGTTAATGCGTAATGTACCAAAAGCGAATTTTGAAGTGCATCGTGGTGTATGGAATAAATCTGCTGAAGGTTCAAACGAAGCAAGAGGAAAAATTTTAGGGATTGTGGGTTATGGTCATATCGGTTCACAATTAAGTGTAATTGCTGAATCTCTTGGTATGAAGGTGTATTTCTATGATATTGAAAATAAACTTCCACTAGGAAATGCACAACAAGTGAGAACATTAGAAGAATTATTAACTATGAGTGATGTGGTTTCTTTGCATGTTCCAGAAAATAACTCAACGAAGAATTTAATGAGTGCAGAGCGTATTGCTCAACTAAAACAAGGGGCAATTTTAATTAATGCGGCGCGTGGTACGGTAGTGGATATCGATGCTTTGGCAAAAGCATTAGATGAAGGAAAGATTCGTGGTGCAGCGATTGACGTGTTCCCGAAAGAGCCGGCATCGATTAATGAAGTATTTGAATCACCATTGCGTCGTTTTGAGAATGTGATTTTAACGCCTCATATTGGTGGTTCAACAGCTGAAGCACAAGAAAATATTGGTACTGAAGTGGCAAGCAAGTTTGTTAAATATTCTGATAATGGTTCAACTGTAACTGCGGTTAATTTCCCTGAGGTTTCATTACCAAGTCATAGCTTAGCAAAAGCAAAACGTCTATTACATATTCACCATAATCGCCCAGGTATCTTGAATAAGATTAACCAGATTTTTGTGGACAACGGTGTAAATATTGCTGCTCAGTATTTACAAACTGATGAAGCAATTGGTTACGTTGTGGTTGATGTGGAATCAGATAATACTGAAAGCTTACAACAAAAACTCAAACAAATTGATGGTACAATTAAAGCTCGCGTCTTGTACTAATTAAGTGTAAAGCACCAAGATGCCTACTAGATCACTGATTTGGTAGGCATTTTTTATTATTTTGATAAACTCTCTTATCTTTTCTTATTGAGAAACAAATTGTTGTTAAAAGCAGAGTTAATTGCCTATTTATTGATTGATAGAATAGGGTGCAATGTAGAAATAAGGAAAAAGAGGGAATTTAGAAATGTTCTATATCAGGAAAAGGCCATATTCAGCATGGTTGGTTAGACACTTATCATACTTTTTCCTTTGCGGATTATTATGATCCTCGATTTATGGGGTTCTCTCATTTACGTGTAATTAATGAGGATAGGATCAAATCAGGCAAAGGCTTCGGTACGCACCCACATCGTAATATGGAAATTCTTACGTATGTATTAGCAGGAACGGTTGCTCATAAGGATAGTATGGGAAATATTGAGCAATTAAATGCAGGTGAATTCCAGATTATGTCAGTAGGATCGGGTATTACGCATTCAGAATTTAATCCAAGCCAAACAGATGAATTACATCTCTATCAAATCTGGATTGAGCCAAATAAAATGAATATAACACCGAGATATGCACAAAAAGCTTTTCCCGATAAAGAGGGAGCAACATTAATTCTTGCACCTGAGCCAGAAGGGAATGCTTTTAAAGTGTACCAAGATATGAAATTGTGGCGTTATCAATATAGTATCCCTACTAAGGAAATTCTCAAATTAACAGAAAATCGCCATTATTGGTTACAAGTAGTAAGAGGAGATATGGTGATTAATGAAACAGAAGTTAGTGTAGGTGATGGTATTGCGATAACCGGTGAAACGCAGTTATCTCTAATGATAAAAGAAAAAGTAGAGTTTTTGTTATTTGATTTAGTCTAAAGACGAGGAAACACAAGAAAATATAAAAGGAAAAGCGTAAAAAGTACTTGCTATTTTGTTAAGGTTATATAAAATACACGAGCTTTTTTAAGCCATTTGATGTAATCATTTATCAAATGATGACAACGTCGCTTTATTTATATGTTGTCATAACAAAATGTTTCCGATCTGGAAGCTAAAATAGGTTAGTCGCACTTCTTTCCATTAAGATTGGAATTTGAGGTGTGAATTTTTTTATTAATCATTTTTTGAATGGAGCTCTGGTCTCATGCAGAACCAAAGAATCCGTATCCGCTTAAAAGCATTTGATCATCGTTTAATCGATCAATCTACAGCGGAAATCGTAGAAACGGCAAAACGTACAGGTGCTCAAGTTCGTGGTCCAATTCCACTACCAACCCGTAAAGAACGTTTCACAGTATTGATTTCTCCACACGTTAATAAAGACGCGCGTGACCAATATGAAATCCGTACTCACAAACGTTTGGTTGATATCGTTGAGCCTACTGAAAAAACTGTTGACGCTTTAATGCGTTTAGATCTGGCTGCCGGTGTTGATGTGCAGATCAGCCTAGGTTAATTTAAGAGGTTATTACAATGATTGGTTTAATCGGTCGTAAAGTTGGTATGACTCGTATCTTCAATGAAGATGGTGTGTCAATCCCAGTTACTGTAATCGAAATCGAAGCCAACCGCGTTACTCAAGTGAAAACCCTTGAAACAGATGGCTACTGTGCAGTTCAAGTTACTACTGGCTCAAAGAAAGCAAGTCGTGTAACTAAACCAGAAGCAGGTCATTTTGTTAAAGCAGGTGTTGAAGCTGGTCGCGGTTTATGGGAATTCCGTGTGGCTGAAGGTGAAGAATTCACTTTAGGTCAAGAAATTAATGTTGATATCTTCGCAGACGTGAAGAAAGTTGATGTTACTGGTACTTCAAAAGGTAAAGGCTTTGCAGGTACTGTAAAACGTTGGAACTTCCGTACTCAAGATGCTACACATGGTAACTCTTTGTCTCACCGTGTTCCTGGTTCTATTGGTCAAAACCAAACACCAGGTCGCGTGTTCAAAGGTAAAAAAATGTCTGGTCACTTAGGGAATGAACGTGTAACTGTTCAATCTTTAGAAGTGGTTCGTGTTGATGCTGAACGTAAATTACTATTAGTTAAAGGTGCTGTTCCAGGCGCAACTGGTGGTGATTTAATCGTTAAACCAGCAGTGAAAGCATAAGTCTAGGAGATAGGAATGGAATTAGTAACTAAAGATGCACAAAGTGCATTAACTGTTTCTGAAACTACCTTCGGACGTGAGTTCAACGAAGCGTTGGTTCACCAAGTTGTTGTTGCATATGCAGCAGGTGCTCGCCAAGGTTCTCGTGCACAAAAAACTCGTGCTGAAGTGTCTGGTTCAGGTAAAAAACCATGGCGTCAAAAAGGTACTGGTCGTGCTCGTTCAGGGGATATCAAAAGCCCAATTTGGCGTTCAGGTGGTGTGACATTTGCGGCTAAGCCACAAGATCACAGCCAAAAAGTGAACAAAAAAATGTATCGCGGTGCAATCAAAAGCATTCTTTCTGAATTAGTTCGTCAAGAACGTTTAATCGTTGTTGAAAAATTCGAAGTTGAAGCACCTAAGACAAAAGTTTTAGTTCAAAAATTAAAACAAATGGCACTTGATGATGTATTAATCATCACAGCAAATGTAGATGAAAATCTATATTTAGCTGCACGTAATTTATATAAAGTAGATGTACGTGATGTTCAAGGTATCGATCCAGTCAGCTTAATTGCTTTTGATAAAGTAGTTATGACTGTGGATGCAGTGAAGCAAGTTGAGGAGATGTTAGCATGAGTCAAGAACGTTTGCTAAAAGTGCTTAAAGCACCACATGTCTCTGAGAAAGCAACAATTAATACTGAGAAGTCAAACACTATCGTTTTCAAAGTTGCATTAGATGCAAACAAAGCAGAAATTGCACAAGCAGTATCTGAATTATTTGAAGTGAAAGTGGATTCTGTTCGTACTGTGGTTGTTAAAGGTAAAACTAAACGTCACGGTGCAAGAATGGGACGTCGCAGTGACTGGAAAAAAGCTTATGTAACACTTGCTGAAGGTCAAAGTTTAGACCTTGTAGAAAGTGCAGAGTAATCAGAGGAGATAATCAATGGCTATCGTTAAATGTAAGCCGACCTCCGCTGGTCGTCGTCACGTTGTAAAAGTTGTCAATCCTGAATTACATAAGGGTAAACCTTATGCGCCACTTTTAGAGAAAAATGCTAAAACTGGTGGTCGTAACAATTTAGGTCGTATTACTACTCGCCATATCGGTGGTGGTCATAAACAACATTACCGTTTAGTAGATTTCAAACGTAACAAGTTAGATATCCCAGCGGTTGTAGAGCGTTTAGAATATGATCCAAATCGTTCTGCTAATATTGCATTAGTATTATATAAAGACGGTGAACGTCGTTATATTTTGGCACCGAAAGGATTGTCAGTTGGAGATCAAATCCAAGCTGGTGTGAATGCACCAATTAAAGTTGGTAATTCATTACCAATGCGTAGTATTCCAGTTGGTACAACAGTACATAACGTGGAATTAAAACCAGGTAAAGGCGGTCAAATTGCACGTTCTGCGGGCGCATATGTTCAAATCATTGCTCGTGAAGGTAATTATGTGACTTTACGTCTTCGTTCTGGTGAAATGCGTAAAGTATTAGCTGAGTGCCACGCAACTGTTGGTGAAGTTGGTAACTCAGAGCATATGTTACGCGTATTAGGTAAAGCTGGTGCTAACCGTTGGAGAGGTGTTCGTCCGACAGTTCGTGGTACCGCAATGAACCCAGTAGATCACCCGCACGGTGGTGGTGAAGGTCGTAACTTTGGTAAACACCCTGTTACTCCATGGGGCGTTCAAACTAAAGGTAAGAAAACTCGCCATAACAAACGTACTGATAAATATATCGTACGCCGTCGTGGTAAATAATTTTTAATTTAATAAAGAGGATAAGCCATGCCACGTTCTCTCAAGAAGGGTCCTTTCCTTGACCTACACTTGTTGAAGAAGGTAGAGAAAGCGGTGGAAAGCGGGGATAAAAAACCAATTAAAACTTGGTCCCGTCGTTCAATGATCATTCCTAGTATGATCGGATTGACCATCGCAGTCCATAATGGTCGTCAGCACGTTCCTGTTTATGTTACTGATGAAATGATTGGTCATAAATTAGGTGAGTTTGCACCGACTCGTACTTACCGCGGTCACGCCGCAGATAAGAAAGCTAAGAAGTAAGGGGTAGATGATGGAAACTATTGCAAAACATCGTTTCGCACGCACCTCAGCACAAAAAGCTCGCTTAGTTGCTGATTTAATTCGCGGTAAAAAAGTAGCGCAAGCATTAGAAATTCTTACTTACACTAATAAAAAAGCAGCAGCTTTAGTGAAGAAAGTGCTTGAATCAGCTATTGCTAATGCAGAGCACAATGACGGTGCAGATATCGATGATCTTAAAGTCGCGAAAATCTTCGTTGATGAAGGTCCAAGCATGAAACGCGTAATGCCACGTGCTAAAGGTCGCGCAGATCGTATTTTAAAACGTACTAGCCACATTACTGTGGTTGTGTCAGATCGTTAATCAGTAGGAGAATAGCAATGGGTCAAAAAGTTCATCCACATGGTATTCGCCTAGGTATTGTTAAACCTTGGTCATCTACTTGGTATGCGAATACACAAGATTTCGCCGATAACTTAGACGGCGACTTTAAAGTACGTAAATTCTTAAATAAAGAATTAGCGAATGCTTCTGTTTCACGTATCACTATTGAACGTCCAGCAAAAAGTATTCGTGTTACTATTCACACAGCTCGCCCAGGTATCGTTATCGGTAAGAAAGGTGAGGATGTTGAAAAGTTACGCAACGCAGTTGCAGCAATTGCAGGTGTTCCAGCGCAAATTAACATTGCAGAAGTGAAAAAACCTGAATTAGATGCAAAATTAGTTGCAGAGAGCATTGCCTCTCAATTAGAACGCCGTGTAATGTTCCGCCGTGCAATGAAACGTGCAGTTCAAAATGCAATGCGTTTAGGTGCAAAAGGTATCAAAGTTGAAGTTAGCGGTCGTTTAGGCGGAGCAGAAATTGCTCGTTCTGAATGGTATCGTGAAGGTCGTGTACCATTGCATACTTTACGTGCGGATATCGATTACAATACTGCTGAAGCTAATACTACTTATGGCGTCATTGGCGTTAAAGTATGGATCTTCAAAGGTGAGATTCTTGGTGGAATGGCTGCAGTTATGCAATCAGAACAACAACAACCTGCGGATAAGCCTAAAAAAGCTCCGCGTAGAGGTCGTAAGTAAGGAGATTCGCTAAATGTTGCAACCAAAACGTACTAAATTCCGTAAAATCCACAAAGGTCGTAACCGTGGTATTGCGGCAGGTACTGATGTAAGTTTCGGTACCTTTGGTTTGAAAGCAATTGGTCGTGGTCGTTTAACAGCTCGTCAAATCGAAGCGGCTCGTCGTGCGATGACTCGTGCGGTTAAACGTCAAGGTAAAATCTGGATTCGTGTATTCCCAGATAAACCAATTACTGAGAAACCATTAGAAGTCCGTATGGGTAAAGGTAAAGGTAACGTTGAGTACTGGGTAGCCTTAATCCAACCGGGTAAAGTTCTATATGAAATGGATGGTGTGTCTGAAGAGATCGCAAGAGAAGCGTTTGCATTAGCAGCGGCTAAATTGCCTATTAAGACCACTTTCGTAACTAAGACGGTGATGTAATGAAAGCTCAAGAACTACGTACAAAAAGTGTTGAAGAGCTGAATGCTGAATTGGTTAACTTGTTAGGTGAGCAATTCAAGTTGCGTATGCAAGCAGCCACCGGTCAGCTTCAACAAACTCATCAGTTAAAACAAGTGCGTCGTCAAATTGCAGTTGTTAAGACTATTCTAACTGAGAAGGCGGGTGAGTAATGACTGATAAAATTCGTACAGTACAAGGTAAAGTGATCAGCGATAAAATGGAAAAATCTTTTGTTATCGCTATCGAACGTATGGTTAAACATCCAATTTACGGTAAGTTTATCCGTCGTACCACTAAACTTCATGTACATGATGAAAACAACGAAGCAAAAGTTGGTGATATTGTAGAGATTCGTGAATGTCGTCCAATCTCTAAAACAAAATCATGGACTTTAGTTCGTGTAGTTGAAAAAGCAGTAATTTAATTTTTGCTGTTTAAATCAAAAAATATATTAAGCCCTTAGCCCTTGCTAAGGGCTTTTTTGTCTTTCCATTTTGTCCATATCTCTCAAATTTCATCGTCTATTTTTTCGTCAAATTTTGCAAGCAGTATACTGCTTTAACTTGTTATTGACATAACAAGTTAAATAAATCCTATAAAACAAATGGAGAAATTTTCTATGTTAAAAATTGATTTACCTAGAGATTGGGTTTGTGATGGGAAGATATTGAAGCCAAGATCTGGAGCTACATTATCAAATACTTGGGAGTTTGATGGTCGGTATCTTAAACCAAGATCTGGAGCTACATCATCAAATACTTGGGAATTTGATGGTCGCTATCTTAAACCAAGATCTGGGGCTACATCATCAAATACTTGGGAAAAATCGGGTACATGTATTAAGCCTAGAACTGGTGCGACATCACGCAATACTTACGAAATGAACGGTCATCCTATTTTAGTAGCATATGGGCAGTTAGTTTTAAATTTATGGTAAATAAAAATGGATATTATGATTAATATCCATTTTTTATGTGGAGTAGTATTATGAAAAGTGACAATAAATGGCTTTATGGTATAGGGATTTTTACTATAATTTTTTTAGTAGTTTCAATTGTATTTAGAACTTTACAGTTAGAGGAACTACCGATCCAAATTACAGGTACACTGTTTGGCGTAGTGGTAACGGCGATTATTACGGTGTTTCTATTGAATGGTCAATCTGCCAGCGAAGAAAAACGTGATAAAAGTTTGCTTGTTTTTGAGAAAAAACAGGAGGTGTACCATAATTTCTTAAATAACCTTAAAAAAATCATTATGGATGGTGAAATTACTATTGCAGCACAAAATGGCAAAGCTGAAGAAATGATTGATGAATTAAAAGATTTGCTTTTTGAATTAGGATATGTACAGCTTCACACATCAGAAAAAAATACTAAAGCTATTTTTGAGAAAGTAACAAATATTATTCAAGTTCTAAATGATTTTGAGCAAGAGGGCATAAATAAACAAAAAGTGTTGCCCCAATTTTATACACAAATCGCTACTCATCTTTTTGATATTATTGCTATTTTAAAAGAAGATTTATATGGCAAATTAAGCCAAACAATAAACCCTGAAAGTATAACTGAACTATTAGAAAGTTGTGATCTTTTTGTAGATACTGAAGAAGTTGATCGTTATGAGTTACAAAATTATTTTTGGAATACGTTGCAAGATGAATTGATAAAAAGAAATTATTTGATTGAAAGGAAAGATTTTTCTTTTGAAGTCAATCAATATTATGCACGATCAAGAAACCGTCATCGTTATTATGGGATTGAATTTCCGATCCATAAATTTGCAGACGATAAGATAGTAAATTTTAGATTGGAAATCGAAAATGAACTCTATTATGGATTTCATAAGCAAGATGAAACGGAACAGAATAGTGTTGTTGAACAAAGTTTAAAAAGAATTAAAGGCTTTCAAAATTCACCTCGTTGGTTTGGATGGAAGTGGTTTGATCGTAATAAATTAGATTTCTGGTTAATGGACTCACCTGCAATAATTTTATTGAAAAATCCACGCAAAAGAGATCGATTAATTAAAGACATTGCTGATGAAATAGATATGTATATCAAACAATTACAATTTCGTTTAAATGAAGTTGAGGAGGAGAATGAATCTAAAGTTTAAACGTTTTTTGGAAGAGTATTCTGGTTATAATGGTGGTGATATTGGCTCTCCAGAAAGACCTTCTATTTGGTGCTGTGGAATAGAATGGGGTGGAGAGGATATTACAGTTGAATCTTTTATGGATTATTTTGAAAGCAACGAATGGCAGCAAATATCAGGTTTTGAGTCTGAGGGAGATAATATTGCAGTGCCTTATGACAAAGTACTGTGTAAGTTATTGTGTGCAATTAACGGTGGTAATGTTGAAGACTATGCAGAATTTGCTCTAGATAATAAAGTTTGGATGAAAGGAGAAAAAACAGGTTACCTAAAGTTAAACTTATACCCTTTATGGTTTAAAAATACAGAGTCAGAGCGTTGGAATAAAGGGCTGAATGATATATTAGGATTTTGTGATAAACAGGAATATCTTCGCTGGTGTAGATTACATCGATTCTCTAAAATTAATGCAATGGTGCAACAGCACCAACCAAAACTGATACTCTGTTTTGGGACTACATATGAAGATGACTTCAATTTAGCCTTTTCTGATGGTTGGTGCGCATTTCACGATAAGAAAATCGATGATTTACCTGTTAAGTGGAAGCGTAACGAAAATACGAATACGGTAATTGTGATATTGCCATTTCCAAATGTCCCAAAATACGGATTACAACGTAATCAATCTATGCAATTAATCGGTGATTTTATTCGCACTTTAATTTAGTTTTTATACGATGCTGCATAAATGAACGATTTTTATCTATAAAAGAGCAGTCAGAAAATAAAAAATTTTGACTGCTTTTTTATTAGCAAAATAAATCTCAAATCAAGTTGATTTCTAAATGATACTTGAGATATAATCCAACGCCTATTTGTGCTAGCAAGTTGTCAGTGCAAATAGGCTTAGATTCGTCCCGAAAGGGTTTTTTTAATTTTAGCGGAGTACTAACATGATCCAAGAACAGACTATGCTAGACGTTGCTGATAACTCAGGCGCTCGTAGTGTAATGTGTATCAAGGTTCTAGGTGGATCGCACCGTCGTTACGCTGCTGTTGGTGATATCATCAAAGTTACTGTGAAAGAAGCAATTCCTCGCGGTAAAGTAAAAAAAGGTGATGTGCTTAAAGCGGTTGTAGTGCGCACCAAGAAAGGGGTTCGTCGCCCAGACGGGTCAGTTATTCGCTTCGATGGTAATGCTTGCGTTATTTTAAATAATAATAGTGAGCAACCAATCGGTACACGTATTTTCGGACCGGTAACTCGTGAACTTCGTTCTGAGAAGTTTATGAAGATTATCTCTTTAGCTCCAGAAGTACTGTAAGGAGAAGTGAGAAATGGCTGCAAAAATCCGTCAAAATGATGAAGTGATTATGCTTACTGGTAGCGTTGCTAAAGGCAAAGGTAAGCGTGGAAAAGTAACAAAGGTATTACCTAACGGTAAAGTAATCGTTGAAGGTTTAAATTTAGTTGCTAAACATGAGAAACCAGTTCCTGCATTAGGAAAACAAGGTGGTATCGTGCGTAAAGAGGCACCAATCGATGTTTCTAACGTAGCAATTTTCAACCCTTCTACAAATAAGGCTGACCGTGTAGGTTTCAGATTTGAAGATGGCAAAAAAGTTCGTTTCTTCAAATCTACTGGTGAAACAATTAAATAAACTGGAGTAATGCGATGGCGAAACTGCATGATTACTACAGAGATCAAGTAGTAAACGAATTAAAAACTAAATTCGGCTACAAATCTGTCATGCAAGTCCCACGAATCGAGAAGATAACCCTAAACATGGGTGTGGGTGAAGCATTGACCGACAAAAAATTGCTAGATAATGCAGTAGCAGATTTAGCAGCAATTAGCGGTCAAAAACCTTTAATCACTAAAGCTCGCAAATCTGTTGCAGGCTTTAAGATTCGTCAGGGATATCCGATCGGTTGTAAAGTAACCCTACGCGGCGAGCGTATGTGGGAATTCTTTGAACGATTAATTTCTATTGCTGTTCCACGTATCCGTGACTTCCGTGGTTTAAATGCGAAGTCTTTCGATGGTCGTGGTAACTACAGCATGGGTGTGCGTGAACAAATCATCTTCCCTGAAATCAATTATGATAAAGTGGATCGTGTACGTGGTTTAGATATTACTATTACCACTACTGCGAAAACTGATGAAGAAGGTCAAGCACTACTTGCTGCCTTTAACTTCCCATTCCGTAAATAAGGCAGGTTCTAATGGCAAAACAATCAATGAAAGCACGTGATGTAAAACGTGTTGAATTAGCTGAAAAATATTACGCAAAACGTCAAGAATTAAAGAGAATTATTTCTGATGTTAATTCTTCTGACGAAGAACGCTGGAGTGCAGTGTTAAAATTACAAACTTTACCACGCGATTCTAGCCCAATTCGTCAACGTAATCGTTGCCGTCAGACAGGCCGTCCACACGGTGTATTGCGTAAATTTGGTTTAAGCCGTATTAAGGTTCGTGAAGCAGCAATGCGTGGAGAAATTCCAGGCCTTAGAAAAGCAAGCTGGTAATATACCACTTTATTTTGGAATCATGGGAGTAAAGACACATGAGCATGCAAGATCCAATAGCAGATATGTTGACTCGTATTCGTAACGGTCAAGCTGCGAACAAGATCGCGATCAACATGCCTTCATCCAAGCTAAAAGTGGCAATTGCCAACGTTCTAGCTGAAGAAGGTTACATTGATAGCTTTAAAATTATTGAAGGTGTAAAACCTGAATTGGAAATCACTTTAAAATATTTCCAAGGAAAACCTGTTGTAGAAACTATTCAACGTGTAAGCCGTCCTGGTCTTCGTATTTATAAACGTAAAGACGAATTACCAAAAGTATTAGGTGGTTTAGGTATTGCTGTTGTTTCTACATCTAAAGGTGTTATGACTGACCGTGCTGCACGTCAAGCAGGATTGGGCGGTGAAATCATTTGTTATGTAGCTTAATAGTGAGGTAGGAAAATGTCTCGTGTCGCAAAAGCACCTGTTAATATTCCTGCCGGTGTAGAGGTAAAACTCGACGGACAGCTATTAACAGTAAAAGGTAAAACTGGCGAGTTAACTCGCAACATTCATAAAGCAGTTGAAGTTACAATTGATAACAATGCATTACATTTCTCACCACGTCTAGAAATCACTGGTGCAGATGCGCAAGCTGGTACAGCGAGAGCATTAGTAAATGCAATGGTTATTGGTGTTACTGAAGGATTCACTAAAAAATTACAATTGGTTGGTGTTGGTTATAGAGCACAAATCAAAGGTAATGTGCTTGCATTAAGTTTAGGATATTCTCATCCAATTGAGCATACCTTACCAGCAGGCATCGTAGCTGAATGTCCTTCTCAAACTGAGATTATTTTGAAAGGCGCAGATAAGCAATTAATCGGGCAAGTCGCTGCAGATATTCGTGCTTACCGTCGTCCTGAACCTTATAAAGGTAAGGGAGTACGTTACGCTGATGAAGTGGTTCGTACTAAAGAGGCTAAGAAGAAATAAGTAGGGTAACACTATGGATAAAAAATTGGCTCGTATTCGTCGTGCGACCCGTGCACGCCGTATGATTAAAGAGCAAGGTGCAACACGTTTGGTAGTACACCGTACTCCACGTCATATTTATGCTCAAGTTATTGCACCTAACGGTTCAGAAGTGCTTGCTACAGCTTCTACTCTTGAGAAAGCGATCCGTGAGCAAGTGAAATATACTGGAAATAAAGAAGCTGCAGCAGTAGTTGGTAAATTAGTTGCTGAACGTGCTTTAGAAAAAGGTATTAAAGAAGTTGCCTTTGATCGTTCTGGTTTTAAATATCATGGTCGTGTGCAGTCGTTAGCAGACGCTGCTCGTGAAGCTGGTCTACAGTTCTAATAGAGGTAATTTGAGATGGCAAGCATCGAAAAACAAGCTGGTGAACTGCAAGAGAAGCTAATCGCAGTAAACCGTGTATCCAAAACAGTAAAAGGTGGTCGTATTTTCAGCTTTGCTGCATTGACTGTAGTAGGTGATGGAAATGGCCGTGTAGGTTTTGGTTATGGTAAAGCGCGCGAAGTTCCAGCAGCAATCCAAAAAGCGATGGAAAAAGCTCGTCGCAATATGGTAAACGTGGCTTTAAACGAAGGTACATTACAACACCCTATTAAAGGTACTCATACTGGTTCTCGCGTATTTATGCAACCAGCAAGCGAAGGTACAGGTATCATCGCTGGTGGTGCAATGCGTGCAGTATTAGAGGTAGCTGGTGTTCGTAACGTATTATCAAAAGCATACGGTTCAACAAACCCAATCAACGTAGTTCGTGCTACGATTGATGCGTTAGCTAATATGAAATCTCCAGAAATGGTAGCAGCTAAACGTGGTAAAACAGTTGATGAAATTTTGGGGTAATTGATCATGGCTAAAACTATTAAAGTAACTCAAACTCGTAGTTCAATTGGTCGCTTACCAAAACACAAAGCTACTTTACGTGGTTTAGGTCTTCGTCATCTTAACCACACTGTTGAATTAGTTGATACTGCAGCAGTTAGAGGTATGATCAATCAAGTGTCATACATGGTTAAAGTGGAGGAGTAATAAATGCGTTTAAATACTCTATCTCCGGCTGAAGGTTCTAAACATAGTGCTAAACGTCTAGGACGTGGTATTGGTTCTGGTTTAGGTAAAACTGGTGGTCGTGGTCATAAAGGTCAAAAAGCACGTACTGGCGGTGGTGTAAGACGTGGATTTGAAGGTGGTCAAATGCCTTTATACCGTCGTTTACCTAAATTTGGTTTTACTTCAATGAAAGCAGCTGTTACAGCTGAAGTTCGTTTAAGTGATTTGGCAAAAGTTTCTGGTAATGAAATTACATTAGATTCTCTTAAAGACGCTAAAGTAATTCCTGCGGAAATTCAATTCGCTAAAATTATTCTTTCAGGTGAAGTGAAATCAGGCGTAGTCGTTCGTGGTTTACGTGTGACTAAAGGTGCTAAAGCAGCAATCGAAGCTGCTGGCGGTTCAATTGAGGAATAATTAACAGATGGCTAAACAACCGGGGTATCAAAATAGAAGTACTCAGAGCGGTACAAGTGAATTAAAGCGCCGTTTATTGTTTGTATTAGGTGCACTTATTGTATTCCGCATTGGATCTTTCATCCCGGTTCCTGGCATTGATTCTGCCGTATTGGCTCAAGTTATTGAACAACAAAAAGGTACCATCGTAGATATGTTTAACATGTTCTCTGGTGGTGCCTTGAGTCGTGCGTCAGTATTTGCTTTGGGGATCATGCCATATATTTCGGCATCGATCATTATTCAACTATTGACGTCTGTTTATCCTGCATTAGCGGAATTAAAGAAAGAAGGTGAAGCTGGGAGACGTAAGATTAGCAAATATACTCGTTATTCTACGTTAGCCCTTGCTGCTATTCAGGCAATTGGTATTTCAACTGGTTTACCGAATATGTTGCCTGGATTAGTTCCGAATTTAGGATTTGGTTTCTATTTCACTGCAGTTATCAGTTTGGTAACAGGAACAATGTTCTTAATGTGGTTAGGAGAGCAAATTACTGAAAGAGGTGTCGGCAACGGTATTTCTTTAATTATCTTTGCAGGGATTGTTGCCGGATTACCTGCGGCAATTGCACATACGATTGAACAGGCTCGTCAAGGCCAAATGCATCTGTTGGTTCTCTTATTAATTGCTGTGGTTGTATTTGCAGTAACTTACTTTGTTGTATTTGTAGAAAGAGGACAAAGAAGATTGGTTGTTAACTATGCGAAACGTCAACAAGGCCGTCATATGTTAGCAGCACAAAGTTCACATTTACCACTTAAAGTGAATATGGCAGGGGTTATCCCAGCAATCTTTGCTTCAAGTATTATTTTGTTCCCAGCTACAATTACACAATGGTTTGGTCAAGGACAAGGATTAGACTGGCTAAATGACTTATCAATGTTATTACATCCAGGTCAACCTTTATACTTGATTTTATATGCAGTAGCGATTATATTCTTCAGCTTTTTCTATTCTGCGATGCAATATAATCCTAGAGATACAGCGGATAATTTGAAAAAATCTGGTGCATTTTTGCCAGGAATTAGACCGGGGGAACAAACATCACGCTACATTGATAAGATAATGACCCGTTTAGCTTTAATTGGTGGTCTTTATGTTACCTTTGTATGTTTAGTTCCGTATATTATGACATCAGCATGGAACGTCCAATTCTATTTTGGCGGAACATCATTACTGATTGTCGTAGTGGTAATTATGGATTTCATCGCTCAGGTTCAAAGTCACTTGATGTCAAGTCAATATGAATCAGTGTTGAAAAAAGCAAACCTTAAAGGGACAAGACAATAATATTGTCTTTTAAGTTAAAAAGGATAAGCAATGAAAGTTCGTGCGTCCGTAAAGAAATTATGTCGTAACTGTAAGATCGTTAAACGTGAAGGCGTAGTTCGTGTGCTTTGCAGCGATCCTAAACATAAACAACGTCAAGGTTAATTGATATATTTTTCTTGAAAAGAATTAGTTGAGTAGGTATACTGCTCGACTCTTTTTGTAGTGTATCGGTATGTTGTTTGAGTATCCTGAAACGGGCTTTTCAGATCAACATACCAGATTTTAGGTAATCAAAAAAATAGGAGTGCATAGTGGCCCGTATTGCAGGCATTAACATTCCTGATCATAAACACGCTGTAATTGCTTTAACAGCAATCTATGGTATCGGTAAAACCCGTGCGCAACACATTTGTGATGCTGTGGGTATTGCAGGAAGCGTTAAGATCAGCGAATTGTCTGAAGAGCAGATTGATAAACTGCGTGACGAAGTTGGTAAATTTACTGTTGAAGGTGATTTACGTCGTGAAGTAACTCTAAACATCAAACGTCTATTAGACTTAGGATGCTACCGTGGATTACGTCATCGTCGTAGCTTACCGGTACGTGGTCAACGTACTAAAACTAACGCGCGTACCCGTAAGGGCCCACGCAAACCGATCAAGAAATAATCGGGGTAAATGATAATGGCTAAAACACCAGTTCGTGCGCGTAAGCGTGTAAAAAAACAAGTTGTAGATGGCGTGGCTCATATTCATGCTTCTTTCAACAATACTATTGTTACGATCACTGATCGCCAAGGTAATGCTCTAGCATGGGCAACTGCAGGTGGTTCAGGTTTCCGTGGTTCTCGTAAATCTACTCCGTTTGCTGCACAAGTTGCTGCAGAACGTTGTGCCGAAATGGTTAAAGAATTCGGCTTAAAGAACTTGGAAGTTATGGTTAAAGGACCTGGTCCTGGTCGTGAGTCAACAATCCGTGCATTAAATGCAGCTGGATTCCGCATCACTAATATTACTGATGTGACTCCGATTCCTCATAACGGTTGTCGTCCACCGAAAAAACGTCGTGTGTAAGACGTGTTAGGATAGTTGGAGAAAGAAAATGGCAAGATATTTAGGGCCTAAGCTCAAACTAAGCCGTCGTGAGGGCACAGACTTATTTTTGAAGTCAGGTGTTCGTGCGATTGAGTCAAAATGTAAAATTGATACTGCACCAGGTCAACACGGTGCACGTAAGCCACGTTTATCTGACTATGGTAGTCAATTACGTGAGAAACAAAAAGTTCGTCGTATGTACGGCATTTTAGAACGTCAATTCCGTAACTATTACAAAGAAGCTAACCGCTTGAAAGGTAACACAGGTGAAAACTTATTAGTGTTATTGGAAGGTCGTTTAGATAATGTTGTATATCGTATGGGATTTGCAGCAACACGTGCAGAAGCTCGTCAATTAGTTAGTCACAAGGCTATCGTTGTTAATGGACGTGTAGTGAATATTCCTTCTTACCAAGTTTCTGTTGATGATGTTATCGCAGTACGTGAAAAATCTAAAAAACAAGCACGTATTAAAGCATCATTAGAATTAGCAGAACAAAGAGAAAAACCAACTTGGTTGGAAGTCGATGCTGCTAAAATGGAAGGTGTTTTCAAACGTATTCCAGAACGTTCTGATTTATCAGCAGACATTAACGAACATCTGATCGTTGAGCTTTATTCTAAATAATAGGGCTTAACAGCAAAGAGAGGATAAAATGCAGGGTTCTGTTACAGAATTTTTAAAGCCACACTTAGTAGATATTGAGCAAATTAGCTCTACCCATGCTAAAGTGACCTTAGAGCCGTTAGAACGTGGCTTTGGCCATACATTGGGTAATGCATTACGTCGTATTCTTTTGTCATCTATGCCTGGTTGTGCAGTGACTGAAGTTGAAATTGACGGTGTATTGCATGAGTACAGCAGTAAAGAAGGGGTTCAGGAAGATATTCTTGAAGTACTTTTAAACTTAAAAGGTCTAGCGGTTAAAGTGCAGAATAAAGATGACGTATTTCTGACACTAACAAAATCTGGAATTGGCCCTGTTGTTGCCGCGGACATCACTCATGATGGTGATGTTGAAATTGTAAATCCGGATCATGTCATTTGTCATTTGACAGATGAAAATGCCTCTATTAATATGCGCATTCGTGTACAACGTGGTAGAGGTTATGTTCCTGCTTCAGCACGTGTACATGATGAAGAACGTCCAATTGGTCGTTTATTAGTGGATGCGTGTTATAGTCCAGTTGACCGTATTGCTTACAATGTTGAAGCAGCACGTGTTGAGCAACGTACTGACTTAGATAAGTTAGTCATTGAAATGGAAACTAATGGAACATTGGATCCAGAAGAAGCAATTCGCCGAGCAGCAACAATTTTAGCAGAACAGCTTGATGCATTCGTTGATTTGCGTGATGTTCGTCAACCTGAAGTCAAAGAAGAAAAACCGGAATTTGATCCGATTTTACTTCGTCCAGTAGATGACTTAGAGTTGACAGTTCGTTCTGCTAACTGTTTGAAAGCAGAAACAATTCACTATATCGGTGACTTAGTTCAACGAACAGAAGTTGAGTTGCTTAAAACACCTAATCTTGGTAAGAAATCACTTACTGAAATTAAGGATGTACTCGCTTCTCGTGGCTTGTCATTAGGTATGCGCCTTGAGAATTGGCCACCGGCAGGTATTGCCGAAGACTAGTTTGGTCATAGGTTAAAGATTTTTCTGAGAAGGATAAGGTCATGCGCCATCGTAAGAGTGGTCGTCAACTAAACCGTAATAGCAGTCATCGCCAAGCGATGTTCCGTAATATGGCAAGTTCTTTAGTTAGTCATGAAATCATCAAGACTACATTGCCTAAAGCAAAAGAATTACGTCGTGTAGTTGAGCCGTTAATTACTTTAGCTAAAGTAGATAGCGTTGCAAATCGCCGTCTAGCTTTTGCTCGTGTTCGCGACAACGCAGTTGTTGCTAAATTATTTAATGAATTAGGTCCACGTTTTGCACAACGTGCGGGTGGTTATACTCGTATTTTAAAATGTGGTTTCCGTGCCGGTGATAATGCACCAATGGCATACATTGAATTAGTAGATCGTCAAGTTGCTGAAGAAGCGGCTGTAGCGGCAGAATAATTCAATATTCATTTATATTATCTATGAAAAACTGCACTCATTTGAGTGCAGTTTTTTTATGGATTAGTCCTTTTAATAACAAATTGGAATAAAGTTTCTATACTTTGATAAAGTTTTTTATTTTTAAAGTCGACAATAAGTTGCTATACTCAGTGAGTTTTTTAATTAATCGCTGTTTAGCTGTATAAAAGCAGGCTTTGGAGGACTCAAAAATTGAAATTTTTATCTTTTTCTCAACTATTTAAAACAACCTTACTTTCTTTTCCTATCTTATTTAGTTCATCTCTTTTAGCAGAAAAACTCTATATTTATAACTGGACAGAATATATTCCCACTTCATTATTAAATCAATTTACCAAAGAAACAGGAATAGAAGTTGTTTACTCAACTTTTGAAAGTAATGAAGAAATGTATTCTAAAATGAAACTCACCAATGGTGGTGAGTATGATTTAGTTTTTCCATCTAGTTATTACATTGGTAAGATGGCAAAAGAAGGAATGTTAGAGAAATTAGATAAAAGTAAGCTAAAGAATTTTTCTCAAATTACGCCTGATTTATTAAATAAGCCTTTTGATCCAAATAATCAATATTCTTTGCCTTATGTATATGGTTTAACAGGTATTGGTATAAATGCGGCTGAGATTGATCCAAAAAAAGTTACCAGCTGGTCTGATTTATGGAATCCTGAATATAAAGGAAAAGTGTTATTGACTGCTGATTCTCGTGAGGTTTTTCATATTGCTTTATTATTGAAAGGTTTTTCTCCTAATACAAGAAATGCAACAGAGATCGAGTCAGCATATCATCTATTACAAAAACTAATACCAAATGTACTGGCGTTCAATTCAGATTCGCCAGATGTTCCTTATTTGCAAGGCGAAGTGTCATTAGGCATGATTTGGAATGGTTCGGCTTTTAGAGCTCATAAGGAAAATGCCAATATTCAATTTATTTATCCTGCTGAAGGTGCCATTATCTGGATGGATAATTATGCCATTCCTAAAAATGCTAAGCATAAAAATGCAGCATATAAATTTATCGATTTTATGCTTAGACCAGAAAGTGCTAAAGAAGTGATCGAAACAATGGGCTTCTCTATGCCAAATGAAGGTGTTAAAGCATTACTCTCACCAGAGGATGTAAATGATGTTACTTTATTCCCAACACCTGCAGAGCTACAGAAAGGTATTTTGCAAGAAGATGTTGGAGATGCCATTGATATTTATGAAAAATATTGGAATAAGTTGAAAACAAATTAAGGTTTCTCAGCGATTTTTTCTAAGAAATGTATATAATTAGGTACATAATCATGACTCCCTCATTGTGTTAATGCATAATGAGGGAGTTGCATTAATTAAAGATTGTCAAAACATTACTTATCATTGTTCAGCTATAGTTGAACTACAAATAGAAATTTATAGGAATTATTATGGAAAAGTTTCGTGTTCATGGGCGAGCTTGCTTAAAAGGTACGGTCAATATTTCTGGTGCTAAAAATGCAGCATTACCAATTTTATTTGCTTCTATTCTTGCAGAAGAACCAGTGACATTGCATAACGTACCGCGCTTGCGTGATATTGAAACAACATTAAAAATTTTACGTAAACTAGGTATTAATGCAGATTGGTGTGGTGAACAAAGTGTATGTATTGATGCTAGCAACGTTACAAGCTTTGTTACTCCTTATGAATTAGTGAAGACGATGCGCGCTTCAATCTGGGCATTAGCACCATTAACAGCACGTTTTAATCAGGGACAAGTCTCTTTACCTGGAGGATGTTCTATTGGAGCACGTCCTGTTGATTTGCACATTTCTGGTTTAGAAAAATTAGGTGCAAAAATTATCTTAGAAGATGGCTATGTAAAATCATTTGTTTCATCTCGTTTACAAGGTACTCGTATTGTTATTGATAAAGTTAGTGTCGGTGCAACAATTTCTATCATGACTGCAGCAGTATTAGCTAAAGGTACGAGTATCATTGAGAATGCTGCAAGAGAACCTGAAATTGTTGATACAGCAGAATTTTTAAATAAGATGGGTGCGAAAATTCAAGGAGCAGGTACAGATACAATTACCGTTGAAGGTGTTGAGCGTTTAGGTGGTTGTGAGCATAGAGTCATACCAGATCGTATTGAAACAGGTACATTTCTTGTTGCAGCAGCAGTATCTGGTGGACGTGTTGAATGTGTTGGTACTAGAGCGAATACTCTTGAGGTTGTGATTGAAAAATTACGTGAAGCAGGTGCGCAAATTGATGTAACTGAAGATAGTATTACGCTAGATATGTTTGGGCAAAGGCCTAAAGCAGTGAATATTCGCACTGCACCACACCCAGGTTTCCCAACGGATATGCAAGCGCAATTTACCTTATTAAATATGGTTGCAAGTGGTACTGGCATTATTACTGAAACTATCTTTGAAAATCGTTTTATGCATATTCCTGAATTAATTCGTATGGGCGCAAAAGCTGAGATAGAAGGAAATACTGCGATTTGTCATGGTGTGGATCATCTGTCTGGTGCGGAAGTGATGGCGACGGATCTTAGGGCTTCTGCAAGTTTAGTGATCGCTGGTTGCATTGCACAAGGTGAAACTATTGTCGATCGGATTTATCATATTGATCGTGGTTATGAGCATATCGAGGAAAAACTTCGTGGCTTGGGCGCTCGTATTGAACGTTTCTCTGATAGTGAAATAGAGTAAATTACGCATCATTATCTCTGTTTTCCTACTATAATTAAATCGCTAACCATTGGTTCTCATTGCATTCTAGGTGGTTAGCGAAATTTATTTTTCTTTAAAAATCAGATAGTTAATTCTAAGATATAGTATAAAGTGCTACTATATAAATAATTAATGTCCTTATATAAGAATATTAGCGAATTAGTGTGTCTAACCTATTGTTTTATATATATTTTTTATATTGGGCCAGCTACGTTCGCGTAGCTGTGAGTTGAAACATCTTTTAAGCCGAAATCGACAACCTGCTCAAATGCAGCTACGTTCGCGTAGCTGTGAGTTGAAACATTATTGGCGGTCGAGTTAAGTTTTTAAGCCCGGACAGCTACGTTCGCGTAGCTGTGAGTTGAAACTCCAAAAGATTTTGCGGAACCATTTATTTGTTGAGCAGCTACGTTCGCGTAGCTGTGAGTTGAAACCCATTCTAACTCCGACATCCCAAGTATTAGGTTGTCAGCTACGTTCGCGTAGCCGGATACTTATATCTAAGAATTAGCAGTCTGATATTTAATATCTATAGAACTTAATTTATCGATGATAGACAGTAATTGCTCTGTTTTTTCGTCTGTGGTAGCCCAGCTTGTCGCAAATCTGATCATCGTATGATGTTCATCAATTTTTTCCATAAAGCCATATTCAGCATACTGTCGCAGAGCTGCAATAAAATCATCGCCGAAATTCCTTTTGAACCAAGGCAATATGTTTCTTTAGGTATTGCAGTTCCTTCAATGGAGATGGCTTCACCAGCAACCAAAAAATTTATAGATTGCATTAAAATGGTGACTAATTCGATTAAGAATGGTGTTTGATAGGGATTATAGCCATAAAAAAATCTGCACCTTAACTCAGAATATTTATTAAGGTGCAGATTTAAATAAGTTAAGAATTAGTTCTTTTGTTGTTTTTGGTAAGCATAGGCTGCTTTGATAAAGCCTTCAAATAATGGGTGTCCATCACGTGGCGTTGAGGTAAATTCAGGATGGAATTGACACGCAACGAACCAAGGATGATTTGGCACTTCAATAATTTCTACTAATTTCTTATCTGCTGACCAACCAGTTACTTTTAAGCCGGCTTTTTCAATTTGTGGTAGTAGTTTATTGTTGACTTCATAACGATGGCGATGGCGTTCTTCAATAGTTTCTTTACCATATAATTGACGAGCTAAGCTGCCTTCAACTAAGTGACATTGTTGTGCACCAAGACGCATTGTACCGCCGAGATCAGATTTATCGCTGCGTACTTCAACATTACCATCAGCATCTTGCCATTCGGTAATTAAACCAATTACCGGTTGTGGACAATTTTTATCAAATTCAGAAGAACTTGCATCTTTCATTCCTGCAACATGACGTGCATATTCAATTAAGGCAATTTGCATACCTAAACAAATACCTAAATATGGAATATTGTTTTCACGCGCATATTGTGCAGTGAGGATCTTACCCTCGATACCACGATAACCAAAGCCACCTGGAACAAGAATTGCATCTAACCCTTTTAATAAATCGGTACCTTTAGATTCGATATCTTGAGAATCAATATATTTGATATTAACGGTTAAGCGATTTTTTAAACCACCATGTTTTAAGGCTTCGTTTACTGATTTATAGGCATCTGGTAATTCAGTATATTTTCCAACCATACCAATAGTTACTTCACCGATAGGATTAGCTTCTTGGTAAAGTACATTTTCCCATTCTGAAAGATCGGCTTCAGGACAATCTAAATGGAAACGTTGGCAAATAAAATCATCTAAGCCTTGAGATTTTAATAATGCTGGAATTTGATAGATTGAATTTACGTCTTTTAATGAAATAACCGCTTTTTCCGGTACATTACAGAATAAAGCAATTTTGGCACGTTCGTTTGGTGGAATAATGCGATCTGAACGGCAAATTAATACATCAGGTTGAATACCGATTGATAACAATTCTTTTACTGAGTGTTGGGTAGGTTTGGTTTTTACTTCCCCAGCAGTAGCGATGTATGGCACCAAAGTTAAGTGCATAAATAAGGTTCTTTCACGACCAACTTGTACGGCAAGCTGACGAAGTGCTTCTAAAAATGGTAATGACTCAATATCACCTACGGTTCCACCGACTTCCACAATCACAACATCATGTCCAGCAGCACCTTCGATAACTTTAGCTTTGATTTCATTAGTAATATGAGGAATAACCTGAATAGTGGCGCCAAGATAATCACCACGACGCTCTTTACGCAACACTTCAGAATAGATCTTACCCGTAGTAAAGTTATTACGTTTAGTCATTTTGGTACGAATGAAACGCTCATAATGTCCAAGGTCAAGATCGGTTTCTGCACCATCTTGAGTAACAAATACTTCACCGTGTTGTGTAGGACTCATTGTACCTGGATCCACATTAATATAAGGATCAAGTTTCATCATGGTAACGTTTAGCCCACGAGCTTCTAAAATAGCTGCAAGCGACGCCGCAGCGATGCCTTTACCTAAAGAAGAAACGACACCGCCTGTGACAAAAATATAATTGGTTGCCATTGTTTATGCCTATTTAATAAAAAGTGAGTGGAAATCTAAGATTAAGAGATACGCAAGTATCAAGACGGGATGATAGTTTACAGTAATTAGAAATTTATCTCAATCAGAGAATAGAAAGGAGATTGTTAAACTAACAATCTCCACTATTTTGTTACTTGTTACCAAGTCATTTGTTGATCTTTGTTGTAGAGCGAACGATAACCAAAATAGAGCGAACCAAATACGGAAAGACAGACGGCAGTACAAATCGCAATCATAATGGCAATTTGATAAAGAATAGCAGTGCTAGGTAAAGTACCGGATAGAATTTGTCCAGTCATTAATCCGGGTAATGCAACAATCCCCATACCAACCATAGAATTTAGTGTTGGTAATAGTGCACTTTCTAAGGCTTGATTGACAAATGGTGTTAAGATGCGTGGCGGAGTAACGCCGAAATTAAGTAATGTTTCAATACGTTGTTTTTCACTGGCAAGGCTTTCTCGAAATGTTTTCGCGCCTAAATTTACGCCCGTCATTGCATTACCCATAATCATTCCACTTAATGGAATCACATATTGTGGGTGGAAGAAGTTTTCTTTGACTACAACTAGAATAAAAAAAGCTAATACGGCTAAACCGGAAAACGAGATTGAACCAATAATCGCATATTGGAAGTGGCGATTAAGGTTAGGATTTTTAGACAAGACACGATGCACTGCAAAAATAATCATCGCTAATAAATAGCAAATAGTAAAAATTGGATGTGGGTTTTGAAAAATATAGGTTAATACAAAGCCAGCAATAATTAATTGCAATGTCATACGTAAACTGGCGATAAAAAGCAATTTAGATTGGTTAATCTGGCACTTTTTCATAATGAATAACACAATCAATAATAAGAGATAGACCAGACTAAAATTAAATAGGTGAATTTCGGCAACATTATTCATTGCGTTCCTCCTTATGCAAATAAACGATATGATCGGCATAATGTTGCGTTAGTGCTTGATCGTGACTGATGACTATCAATGTCGTTTTTGACAGACAATGATTTTTTAAATTTTGCATGACTTGATTTGCTGTGTTTGCATCTAATGCTGATGTAGGTTCGTCTAACATTAAAATGGTAGGTTTTAAGCTTAAAGCAATAGCTAGAAAAACCCGCTGTTTCTCACCACCTGACAATTTATCAATCTGTTGTTCTAAAGAAAAAGGAACTAAACAAAGTGCCAAATAATGCTCTAATTCGGATGTTGGTGGTAATACACTTTCACGATATTGGTGATATTGTCGAAAATTTTCCAGAATAGACCCTGAAAAAAGATACAGTTGCTGTGAAGCGAGTAGAATTTCTCGGCGTAGTTGAATTTTATCTAAATGCTGGATGTTTTTATTTCGGTACAGTATTTGTCCTTGAGTTAAAGGTAAAGTAGCATTAAATAAATGAAGTAAGGTGCTTTTCCCACAACCGCTTGGTCCTTGTAAGAAAGTTGCTTTTCCCTCTGGAATCGTAAGATTGGGATAATGAATTTTTTCCTGAAAAACAACATTTTCCGCAGCTAAAATAATCGGCATAATAAAACCCTAAAATCTTTATTAATATGGAATAAATTGTATATGAATTTTCAACAGATTTTACTGACTTTGCCACCTATTGATGATATTCGCCAAATTGATATTGTGAATGAAAGAGGTGAGCTAGAACATACCATCCCAGCAGTTCCAGGTAAGTTAGGTTCTTTACGGATTTATAATGCTTTAGCACGAAAATTTTCAGGTATGTTAAATCAAGAATCAGCGCAACAAGGATTAATTTGGTTTGCGGAACATTGTATAGAAGCAAAACAAAATCCAGGTAAGCATCCGAATATTGATTTGTTATTTAGGGTGCTTGAACAACATCACCAATGGCAGATTAAGGTTATTACCTCTGTTTAATTATTTTCTAAGTTTTACCGTATTAATGGCGTGATCTTCACCTTTTACTAAGATCAGACTTGCTCGTTCACGAGTTGGTAAAATATTCTCGTGTAGATTAACGCCATTAATGTTGTCCCAAATACTAGAAGCAACCTCAATCGCTTCAGTTTCTGACAGTTGTGCATAATGATGGAAATAAGAGTTTGGATCGGCAAATGCTCCTTTACGGAATTTTAGGAAACGTTTGATATACCAATTTTTTAATAAGCTCTCTTCAGCATCCACAAAAATTGAGAAATCAACAAAATCAGAGACAAACAAATTATGTGCTTTATGCCCACGCTGTAACACGTTTAACCCTTCAATAATCAGAATATCAGGTTGATTTATCTCTGTATATTGCCCTGGAATAATGTCATAAATTAAATGTGAATAGACGGGAGCTTTAACTTGTTCTTTACCAGATTTTATATCTGATACAAACTGAATTAGTGCGTGTGTATCGTATGAAACAGGGAAGCCTTTTTTACTGAGTAAATCTTGCTGTTTTAATTTCTCTAATGGATATAAAAAACCATCCGTAGTAATCAAATCAACTTTACGATTTGCTTCGGTTAATAATGCTTGCAAAATACGAGCGGTAGTGCTTTTACCAACTGCAACACTTCCCGCAATACTAATAATGTAAGGTACTTTTGGTTTATCAATCCCAAGAAAACGCTCAATGACTGTATGTCGTTTTAAATTCTCTTCTATATAGTAGTTAAGTAAACGCACCAGCGGTAAATAGATAGAACGTACTTCATCTAATGACAGCTCATCATTAAAACTCAATAACGGTTTGAGATCTTGTTCTGTAAGAGAGAGTGGCACTGATTTTCTTAATTCTGCCCATTGTTCACGTTCAAAAATTAAGAATGGGGAAAAAGTACTAATATTTTGTTGGCTCACAATATTTTGCTGATCTATAGAATAAAAAAGATAGAAGTGTATGTTATAGAAACAACATCAAAAAGGCAAAGTGAATTGTGACTGTTTTCCTGCCATTAAGTGCGAAATTTTTCTTTTATTATGTGTCAGCTATACAACTATTGCGACAAAGTGGGTCTATATTATTGGTGTGAGCTTGCATTAATAAAAAATCTTAGCTTGTTATTGCTGGGAATTTAAACGGAAACTGTAAAAAACAAGCAACTTTTGCTTGAGATTTAGGCTACCGATAAAAAATCGTGTTTTTTTTCCAAAAAAGTCTTGCCAGACGAAAAAAGATCCCTATAATACGCCTCACTTGCTTAACGATGCCGACTTAGCTCAGCAGGTAGAGCAACTGACTTGTAATCAGTAGGTCACCAGTTCGATTCCGGTAGTCGGCACCATCTTTTCAAGTAAGTACTAGCATTTAGCGTTGTGGAGGGATTCCCGAGCGGCCAAAGGGAGCAGACTGTAAATCTGCCGGCTCAGCCTTCGAAGGTTCGAATCCTTCTCCCTCCACCATTTTATGATGGGACAGATGAATATAGGTGCGGGCATCGTATAATGGCTATTACCTCAGCCTTCCAAGCTGATGATGCGGGTTCGATTCCCGCTGCCCGCTCCACGCTGATATAGCTCAGTTGGTAGAGCGCACCCTTGGTAAGGGTGAGGTCGGCGGTTCAAATCCGCCTATCAGCACCACCTCTATTTTTCTTTCCTTTTTATTCAAATCCTGTAATTATCTTTGGTTAATGTGGTAGTTATACGCCATCGATAACCGTGTTTTTTTAGGGGACTTTCCATGTCTAAAGAAAAATTTGAACGTACAAAACCGCACGTTAACGTGGGTACAATCGGTCACGTTGACCATGGTAAAACAACATTAACAGCAGCGATCACCACAGTATTAGCGAAACACTTTGGTGGGGCGGCACGTGCATTTGACCAAATCGATAATGCACCAGAAGAAAAAGCACGTGGTATCACCATCAACACTTCACACGTTGAATATGATACAGCGACTCGTCACTATGCACACGTTGACTGTCCGGGACACGCCGACTACGTAAAAAATATGATTACTGGTGCGGCACAAATGGACGGCGCAATCTTAGTAGTAGCAGCGACAGATGGTCCAATGCCACAAACACGTGAACACATCTTATTAGGACGCCAAGTAGGTGTACCATACATCATCGTATTCTTAAACAAATGCGATATGGTAGATGATGAAGAATTATTAGAATTAGTAGAAATGGAAGTACGTGAACTTCTATCTCAATACGATTTCCCAGGTGACGATACACCAATCGTACGTGGTTCAGCATTAAAAGCATTAGAAGGCGAAGCTGAATGGGAAGAAAAAATTCTAGAATTAGCGAATTACTTAGATACTTACATTCCAGAACCACAACGTGCGATTGACCAACCGTTCTTATTACCAATTGAAGATGTATTCTCAATTTCAGGTCGTGGTACAGTAGTAACTGGACGTGTAGAACGCGGAATTATTAAGACAGGTGAAGAAGTTGAAATCGTGGGTATCAAAGATACAACGAAGACAACAGTAACTGGTGTAGAAATGTTCCGTAAATTATTAGACGAAGGACGTGCTGGGGAAAACATTGGTGCGTTATTACGTGGTACCAAACGTGAAGAAATCGAACGTGGCCAAGTATTAGCGAAACCAGGTTCAATCACACCACACACAGACTTTGAAGCAGAAGTGTACGTATTATCAAAAGAAGAAGGTGGTCGTCATACTCCATTCTTCAAAGGATATCGTCCACAATTCTATTTCCGTACAACTGACGTAACAGGAACAATCGAGTTACCAGAAGGTGTGGAAATGGTAATGCCAGGAGATAACATCAAGATGACAGTAAGCTTGATTCACCCAATTGCGATGGATCAAGGTTTACGTTTTGCGATTCGTGAAGGTGGCCGTACAGTAGGCGCAGGTGTTGTAGCAAACATCAAAAAATAATTGAATTGCGAAGATAAATATAAAGACCCGTCTTTTTAGACGGGTTTTGTTTTTTGGGAGAGAAAAAGAGTTTCTCTAAGTAAATATTTGATAAGGATAAGAAAATGAAGATTTTATTACTAAATGGTGGCAAATCATTTGGACATTCTCATGGACAGCTTAATGCTACATTGCATAATGTTGCAAAGGATACGCTTGTTGCATTAGGACACGAAATAAAAGAAACCACTATTGATGCTGGCTATGATATTGAACAAGAAATTGAAAAATTTGTTTGGATGGATGTTGTGATTTGGCAAATGCCTGGTTGGTGGATGGGTGAACCATGGATTGTAAAAAAATATATTGATGAAGTTTTTACTTTTGGTCATGGCAAACTTTATCAGAGTGATGGTCGTCATCGTGTCAATCCAACAGAAGGTTATGGTACAGGCGGTTTATTACAAGGTAGAAAACATATGCTGTCTTTAACTTGGAATGCACCAATTGAAGCCTTTGAACGTGAAGGTGATTTCTTTGAAGGTAAAGGAGTTGATGGTGTTTATTTGCATTTTAGAAAAGCAAATGAGTTTTTGGGTATTACTGCGTTACCAACATTTATTTGTAATGATGTCATTAAAAATCCAAATGTAGAACAGCATATTGCGGAATATAAAGCCCACCTAACAAAATTATTTGCGAAATAAAAACAGAAAAGATAAAGTCGTGTGGCTTTATCTTTTTTACGGTTTAATTTAAAAATATGTTCCAATCACGCGAAGACCATTTTAATCAATTTGTTGAAGATACCTTACTTCCTTTTATTGAATCATTTCCTATTTGTTATGTGGTAGGTAATCAAAATAAGCAGATAGCTTATCGCTATGTCAC
This sequence comes from Gallibacterium salpingitidis, assembly GCF_030517105.1. GTDB lineage: Bacteria > Pseudomonadota > Gammaproteobacteria > Enterobacterales > Pasteurellaceae > Gallibacterium > Gallibacterium salpingitidis. The sequence goes on from NZ_CP103875.1 coordinate 2,739,267, forward strand.
AAATATTCATCACACTAAGTTGATGATTTTAGTCAATGGTAGAGGTGAGAATATCGCCAAATGGAGTGAAATTGCCTATGACTTTTATCAGCAAGGTTATGATGTTTTATTATTTGATCATAGAGGGCAAGGTTTTTCAGATCGCTTGTTAGCAGATAAACATAAAGGCTATATTGATCAATTCCGCTACTATATTGATGACATGGATTTGGTCATTCAGACAGTATTACAACAAAAACAGTATCAACAACAGGTTTTGTTTGCCCATTCTATGGGAGGATTATTAGCAACCTATTATTTAGCAACTTATCCTCATCATATTGATAAAGTTATTTTATCTTCCCCATTTTTAGGTTTACGAGAAGAAACCGCATTAAGAGATGAAATTGTTGTGATGTTGATGGTGTTATTTGGATGTTCTGGTCGTTATATTTTCACGAAAGGTCCTTATAAGCCTGCCAATATTGCCACAACCGATTTAACACACAGTAAAGCGCGATTGGATTTTATGAATCAGATGGCGGCAAAATACCCAGAAGCTAGATTAGGCGGGCCAACTTTTGGTTGGGTTCATCGCATCATTATTGCTTTTAAAAAGTTGCCAAATTTAGCGCCAAAAATTCAAATGCCAATGTTAATTTTACAGTCAGGTGAAGAATCAATTGTTTCAACTAATAAAGTGAAAAAATTATTTGCTTCGTCACCTTCAGTTCATTTAGTTGAGATTGCTGGTGCAAAACATGAAATCATGTTTGAAACTGATGAAATTAGAGCATCAGTATTCAAACAGATTATTGAATTTTTACAGTCGTAATTAGTTAAATCCACGTACTGCAATGATGAATACAGCGAGATAAAATAATACGAAGCAAATTGCTAACAAATAGGCTGCAAATTTTGGTTTGCGTTGATGTAATTTATAAATAATACGCGCCAAAATAAACAGTAATAGTGGATAACTCCACATAAAAATTGACATATTGGTTAAAGCAGCTTCGGAAAGGTTTGGGTTCAGTTTTAAGCTTGGCGAAAGTAATAATGATAATGGCCAAAGAAAAGCAGGAATACAAAAAATGGCAATCGCCCAAGAAAATTTGGAAAAGCCTTCAGGAAAGTTATTTTTTTTGCGCATAAAACATTATTGATTAAGAATGGTGAACAGCAGTATAACGGATTTTATGATTAACCTCTAGGATTACCCAGAATGCATTATCTTTTCAGTAGTACACAACTAGAACTCGCAAGACGATTCCAACAATTTATTCAACAACAATATCAGTATCAAATTCAGATTCAGCAAGGGAACGAATATTTTCATCTCTATTTATTGAATGATGAACCTGACGTGATTAAGCAAGTTCAAGATATTGCCGCACAGTTTATGCAAAACCCAGTTGCAGCACAATTTAGTCAAGCAGAATGGCAAAACGGCACAACTTTATCATTTGCTCAACTCTTTCGGCCTATTAATGGTGTTTATAAGCAATTACATTGGCGTAATTTATTGGCAATAAAATTTACTTTTTTCATTACCTTATTGTGTGTGGCTATTTATGGATTAACCTTAATAGCGGGTAATGAGGTTTTTGCCTATTTTCATTTTCCTGAATTGCCGTTTCAAACAGCCGAATTTTGGCGATATCTTTCCCATACTTTAGTGCATCTGTCTTTAGCTCACCTATTATTCAATTTATTATGGTGGTGGATTTTTGCTGGTTTAATTGAACGTTATCAAGGTACAGGAAAGCTACTGTTCTTATATTTATTTTCGGGAGTTATTAGTGGTTTTGCTCAATATTTTGCTTCAGGCCCAGCTTTTTTTGGCTTATCAGGAGTAGTTTATGCGGTATTGGGATATGTGTGGTTAAGCAATTATTTTGATCCATTGAGAAAATTTAATATTCCAACAGGTTTTAGTTGGTTTTTAATTATTGGGATAGTTAGTGGCTTTTTCTCACCGTTATTGGGCATATCGATGGGAAATAGTGCACATATTGCTGGATTAATTAGTGGCTGCTTATTAGTAGGGTTCGATATTTTATGGAATAAACATAAATCCCAATGATTTTTCACAAAAATTTAATGAAAAGATACTGATTTTTAGTAGAATTACAGGGAATAGTCACACTATGTGAGGTAGTTATGAAACAAGCAATACGCCATAACCGTATTATTGAATTAGTGAAATTACACGGTTATATCAGTACCGAAGAGTTAGTTGCTGAATTAGATGTTAGTCCACAAACCATTCGTAGAGATCTAAATGAATTAGCGGCGAGAAATGAAATTCGTCGTCACCATGGCGGAGCGGCCTCACCATCTACTTCAGAAAACAGTGACTATGCTTCTCGTAAGACATTATTATGCGAAGAGAAAGAGTGGGTGGCGAAATGTGTTGCTCAACAAATTCCTAATGGTTCCTCTTTATTTATTGATATTGGTACTACCGCTGAGGCCGTAGCATGCGCTTTATTAAATCATGAAAATTTACGTATTGTGACTAATAATTTGAATGCTGCGCATATTTTAATGGATAAAGAGAATTTCCAGATTATTATTGCTGGCGGTGGATTACGCCCAGATGGCGGTATTATTGGTGAAGCCACAATGGAATTTATTTCCCAATTCCGCTTAGATTTTGGTATTTTGGGCATTAGTGCAATCGATCACGATGGTTCTTTATTAGATTATGATTACCACGAAGTGCAAGTAAAACGTACCATTATTGAGAGTTCAAGAACCAGTATTTTGGTTACAGATCATTCCAAATTTTCACGTCGTGCGATGGTGCGTTTAGGGCCAGTTACGATGTTTGATTATCTGTTTACGGATCGTCCTCTGCCAGGAGAGATGTCATCATTAGTAGAAAATAGTAATTTAGTTGTGAAGGTTTGTCCTAGCCAAGTATGACAGAATTTATGAAGTTCAGTAAATGGCCAAGCTATGTGCAATTAATGCGCTTAGATAATCCAATAGGTTCATTTCTTTTATTATGGCCAACATTATGGGCATTATGGTTAGCAAATAACGGTTTTCCCGATCCAAAAGTGTTGATGATTTTTATCTTAGGTGTTGTTTTTATGCGTTCTGCTGGTTGTGTCATTAATGACTATGCAGATCGACATATTGATGGTGAAGTAAAACGGACTAACCGCCGCCCATTGGCAACAGGCGCCGTTTCAGAAACAGAAGCTAAAGTCCTGTTTGTAACTTTAGTGTTTTTGTCGTTTTTATTAGTCTTACAATTAAATTTTTATGCGATAGCCTTATCCGTTATTGCGGTTTTGCTAGCGTTTATTTATCCATTTATGAAACGCTATACCCATTTGCCACAACTCTTTTTAGGTGCAGCATTTGGTTGGTCAATTCCGATGGCTTATGGCGCTACAGTGGAAGCTTTACCATTAGATTGCTGGATTCTATTCTTAGCGAATTTAACCTGGACAATTGCTTACGATACACAATATGCAATGGTAGATCGGGATGATGATTTACGGATCGGTGTAAAATCAACAGCTATTCTCTTTGCTGAGTATGATAATAAAATCATTGCGTTGCTACAGTTGATTACGCTGTTATTGCTGATTTACCTTGGTTATGCGCAGCAATTAAATACAGGCTATTTTATTGTGCTGGCAATCGCAGCTTCTCATTTTATTTATCAATGCAAAATGACCAAAACCCGAATTCGCGAAGCCTGTTTTAAATCATTTCTTAATAATAATTACGTCGGAATGTGGATTTTTATTGCCATTGTGGTTGGTGTTTATTAATTCTGATAGCTCATCGGTATAATATAAAGCTGCTGTCATTCACTGATAGCAGCTTTATTTATAATTATTCTTCACAATAAGTGACAGAAATTAGCTCCTTGTTTTTGATGGATTGGGTTGCTGCATTAGCTATGCAAATAGCTCTTGCTGGTAATTCACATAGTACGCTTGGTTGTTTTTGCTGTAAGTGAGCTAAGACACTTTCAGCTTCCAATTCAATAGCACGAGTCAACCAGTAAGGGCAACGTTCATTAGGTTGACCATATTTTTGAATACCTTTACTACTTTCACGTAACGATAAATCAGCCTCGAATTCGTCATACATATTAAACTGTTGACGATGACCATTAGCGAAAGAAATGGTAACACTCGAAGTAAAGAAATTAATCAACATTGAACCAAGCTCGCCATGGATAATGATGTCCCATTTAAACAGATGATAGGCTGATCCCATTTCCAGAGAACCATAGACACCATTTTTAAATTGTAGCAATAACTGAATAACATCATGATGATCTGGTGTTTCTAAATGTGCACGATTGGTTGATTGAGCAAAAACATTCGCTACTTCACCGACTAACCAACCTAAAAGGTCTAACTCATGGATTTCATGGAATAACTTACCGCCAGTGAGTTGAATATCATTTTTCCACCAATTAGATTGAAAAATTGGATCTAACCAACGTTGTCGATTGGCACGTACAACAGTAATTTTTCCTAGAATTTGTTGTTGAATAATCTGTCTTGCCTGTTGTAAACCAGGTAAGACTCTCAAGCAATGTCCAACAAAGATCGGGCATTGTTTCTCTTTTGCTAACTGAATCAATGCTTCAGCATCTATTGGATTAATAGTGAACGGAGTTTCGATAAAAACTACACAACCATTTTGCAATGCGAGTTCAGCGATTTGTCGGTGACTATGGTTGTACGTGGCGATTAATACTAAATCAACGTGTTGTTGGGCTAATAAGCTTGATAAATCAGCATAAGCAGTAGCATCATATTTTAGTGAAAGATCTTGCGCTAAACTGATTTGTAGATCGGTGACCCCTACTAATTTAAAAGGAGATTTATTGAATACAGTTGCAAGTTGCTGCCCAAAGAAACCACAACCTACTAAGGCGACATTAATCATCTTCATTGTGATAACCTCCTATTGACTAATACGTTGGCGTAGATGGCGAAAATAAATCAATATAGTATGTTGGAAACGATTAATATCTCTCGCTTCAACAGCATCTACCCATTCTTGATAGCTTAGTGCAATTTCTGTTGGAGTAAATGGAGAAGGTGGGAGTTTATCCTCTTGCATTTGGAATATTTGCCAGAAAGCATCAAGATACTGAGAAAGTAAGGTATTTTTGATGGATTTATATGTTTGCAGATGAATTTGATATTCGGCGTCATACGCATATTGACCATCACGAGCTTGTTGTTTCATCTGCAAGCTAAGTTGCTGTAATTGTTCTACTTCTTGATCGCTGATTTTAGCAATAGCCAATGGTGCAAAGCCATATTGCAAAATCTCACGTACATCTAATATATCTAATAAATATTTGATGTTGTCTTGTAGTTGTAATTGAGTATGGAAAGCTAGGCTCTGAATCATTGGGGTTAATGATGATTCACTAATAAAAGTACCTACACCATGATGAATATCTAAAATATGTAATGCTTCCAATGATTTAACGGCTTCACGCAAACTAGAACGGCTTACATCTAATAATGTCATTAGCTCATTTTCAGTGGGCATAAGGTCGCCTGCTTTTAATCCTTTATCTAAGATCAGTTGTTTGATCTCTTCTTGTAATGCCAGATTTGTAGCTTTTTTTGTTGATTTTTTCATTTTTGTGATCTTTATCGCAGAAAATTTAAGCAAAATAAGACATCATATCTCTAAGTTTTAGACATCAGATGTCTTATCTCTGAGTTGTATAAATGGTAGCTTATTTTTAGTGACTTGTCAGTCAATAAATAAGCAACAAATAAAAAAGGAAGGCTTATGGCAACACTATCGTTAAGTCATATTTACAAACGTTATAGCAATGGTTTTGAAGCAGTAAAAGATTTCAATTTAGAAGTTGCTGATAAAGAATTTATTGCTTTAGTTGGTCCATCTGGTTGTGGGAAATCAACAACATTAAGAATGATTGCTGGTTTAGAAGATATCTCTGAAGGGGAGTTTTATATTGATGATCGTTTGGTTAATGACGTTGAACCAAAGGATAGAGATATTGCGATGGTCTTTCAATCTTATGCGCTTTATCCACACATGACTGTTTATGAAAATATGGCGTTTGCATTAAAACTGCGTAAGGTGAATAAGGCTGAAATCGATCGCAAGGTTAAAGAAGCCGCAAAAATTTTAGGTTTAGAGTCACTATTAGATCGTAAACCAAAAGCACTATCTGGTGGACAAAGACAGCGTGTTGCACTTGGTCGGACTATTGTGCGTTCACCGAAAGTCTTTTTAATGGACGAACCTTTATCTAATTTGGATGCGAAATTGCGCAGTAATATGCGTGCGGAAATTATCCGTATTCATACTCAATTAAATGCGACAACGATTTATGTAACTCACGATCAAACAGAGGCAATGACGATGGCTGATCGAATTGTCGTAATGAGTGCAGGTGTTGTGCAACAAATTGGCTCACCAAAAGAAATCTATGATCACCCTAATAACTTATTTGTTGCGGGTTTTATTGGTGCACCAACAATGAATTTTTTACATGGACGTATTCAACAAGGTAATTTTGTTACGGAAGATGGATATAGTTTTAGTATTCCAGACGATATGTATGCGGCACTTGAACATAACGGTTGGGATGGAAGAATGGTGATTTTGGGAATTCGTCCTGAGAATATTTCAAATGAACCATTACTGTTAGGTAGCTACCAAAAAGCGATGATTACAGCACCAGTGAATGTCGCTGAGTTGTTAGGTGCTGAATATATTGTGCATCTTGATGTGGGACAGCAGAGCATTAAAGCTATCGTACATTCTCGACAGCAAATTAAGATGGGACAAAGTATTACTCTCGCATTCGATATGAAAAGAGCGCATTTCTTTGATCCTGAAACTGAACAATCTCTTCTCTAATTTTCTCTCATAAGGAGCATTGTATGAAATTGAAAAGTCTTTTAACTGTTGGCGCATCAGTTGTATTAAGCAGCAGTATTTTTAGTGGTTATGCGTTGGCAGCTGATTTAGCAGGTAATATCACTGTTTGGCACTCCTTTACTCAAGGTCCTCGTTTGGAAGTTATTCAAGAAGCGGCTAATGAATTTATGAAAGAACATCCAAAAGTCAAAATCAAAATTGAAACTTTCTCTTGGAATGACTTTTACACTAAATGGACGACAGGATTTGCGTCTGGCAATGTACCAGATATGAGTACGGCATTACCAAATCAAGTAGTAGAAATGATTAATGTTGGTGCATTATTACCGGTTAATGATTTGATTGATAAGATTGGACGAGATAAGTTTTCTAAAGCTGCAATTAGTGAAGGTACAGTAGATGGAAATAACTATTCATTACCACTTTATTCCCATGCTCAAGTAATGTGGATTCGCAAAGATTTATTGAAAAAACATAATCTTGAAGTACCGAAAACATGGGATGAACTTTATCACGCAGCGAAGGTGTTAACGAAAGATGGAGTATATGGTTTATCTGTACCAATGGGAACCAATGACTTTATTGCGACAAGATTCTTAAATCTCTATGTTAGAAGTGGTGGTGGCAGTTTGTTAACTAAAGATCTTAAAGCGGATCTTACTAGCCCATTGGCGCAAGAAGGTATTAAATATTGGGTGAAGATGTATAAAGAAACTTCACCAAAAGATTCAATTAACTATGATGTATTAAAACAAGCAACACTCTATTATCAAGGTAAAACGGCGTTTGATTTTAACTCTGGTTTCCAAATTGGTGGAGTAAAAACAAATACGCCACAATTACTTGGTGAAATTGATGCTTATCCAGTACCAAAAATTCATGCGAATGATCCTGATCGTGGTTTAGAAACGGCAAATATTCCACTTGTTGTTTGGAAAACTTCTAAACATCCAGAGATTAGTAAAGCATTTATCGAAACGCTTTATCAAAAAGATCGTTATATCAAATTCTTACAATCTGTTCCTGTAGGAATGTTACCTGCTATAAAAGGTATTTCTAGTGATCCTACCTATGCGAATAATCCAATGATTAAACAATTTAGTCACGCAGAAAAAGTCATTGCTGAAGCAGTGGATAAAGGAACTGCAATTGGTTACGAACATGGTCCAACAGTACAAGGTGGATTATTAACGAACCAACATATCATTGAAGCAATGTTCCAAGACATAGTTGCAAATGGTACTGATCCGATGGTAGCAGCGAAAAAAGCTGAGAAACAACTAAATGAGTTGTTTGAAATGGTTGCACCATAATCAATAAAAGTGGGGCAGATTGCCCCACCTTCTAACCATAAATGATTTGATAGTTTTTCATTCCCACAAATGATGGGAAGGGGAGGGTTCGTGATTTCAAAAAACTATACCCGATGGATTTTTGTACTGCCTGCGTTGATAGTAGTTTCTACATTGTTTGTTTATCCATTTTTATCGAGCATTTTTTATAGTTTTACTAATAAAAACTTAATTATGCCGTATTACAAATTTGTGGGGTTTGATAACTATCGGGCAGTGTTAGGTGATCCAACATTTTGGTGGGCTTTTTTAAATTCTATTAAATGGACAGTATTTTCTTTAGTGGGGCAGATCTTAGTCGGCTTCTCTCTCGCAATGGCATTAAATCGTATTCGCCACTTGCAGTGGTTATATAAGATTTTGCTGATTATTCCTTGGGCGTTTCCAACTATTGTCATTGCTTTTTCTTGGCAATGGATTTTAAACGGAGTGTACGGTTATTTACCAAATGTGATCGTCAAATTAGGTTTAATGGATGTCGCACCTCACTTTTTATCAGATAGTACGTGGGCATTTGTTAGTTTAGTTTTCGTCAATATTTGGTTTGGTGCACCATTGATTATGGTCAATGTTCTTTCTGCATTACAGACTGTTCCACAGGAACAATATGAAGCAGCGAGAATTGATGGCGCAAATGCATGGCAAGTATTTCGCCATATTACGTTGCCACATATTAAAGTGGTTGTTGGACTACTTGTAGTACTCAGAACAGTATGGGTTTTCAATAATTTTGACATCATCTATTTGATGACCGGTGGTGGTCCAGCAAATTCAACAATGACCATTCCTATTTTGGCATACAACATGGGATGGGGAACGAAGATGTTAGGGCGTTCTTCAGCAGTGACAGTATTACTGTTTATTTTCCTCCTACTTGTATGTTTCATCTATTTCAAAGTCATTAGTCGTTGGGAAAAAGAAGGAGCTCACTCATGAAAAAGCAAAAATCAATGCTAGGTGATCTTATTTGTCATGCTTACCTAATGGTAGTGACGGTCATTGCGGTTTTCCCATTAGTTTGGATCATTATCTCTTCCGTAAAAGGCAAAGGTGAGCTAACAGGGGATCCAACGAGTTTCTGGCCAAAAGTATTCACCTTAGATTATTACCGTCATGTGATTTATGACTTAAATTTTATCGTCAATATTAAAAATAGTTTGATGATTGCGCTTAGTACCACTTTGATTGCGACGGTGATCTCTGCAATGGCAGCCTACGGTATTGTGCGATTTTTTCCAAGATTAGGGCGGATTATGTCTAAGGTATTGATTACAACCTATATTTTCCCGCCGATTTTATTAGCTATTCCTTACTCTATCGTGATGGCAAAAGTTGGATTAACAAACACTACCTTTGGTTTAGTCATTGTGTATCTCTCTTTTAGTGTGCCTTATGCAGTGTGGCTATTAGTTGGTTTTTTCCAAACTGTGCCAATTGAAATTGAGGAAGCAGCAAAAATTGATGGTGCGAATAAATTTACGGTGTTCTTTAAGATCGTGTTGCCATTAGTGGCGCCAGGTATTGTGGCAACAGCGATTTATACCTTTATCAATGCGTGGAATGAATTCCTTTATGCACTGATTTTAGTGAATGACACCAGCAAGATGACTGTAGCTGTGGCACTACGTTCATTGAATGGTGCAGAAATTCTGGATTGGGGCGATATGATGGCAGCCTCAGTATTAGTGGTTCTTCCTTCAGTACTCTTCTTCTGCTTTATTCAAAACAAAATTGCAGGTGGATTATCTGAAGGCTCTGTGAAATAAGAAATTAATTTTGAAATTACTATTCTCAAGGAGAAATAAAATGGTGAAGTATGGTGTAGTCGGAGTAGGTTATTTTGGGGCAGATTTAGCACGTTTTATGAATGAAAACGAAGATGCCAAAGTAACGGTGGTATATGATCCAGAAAATGGAAAAACAATTGCAGAAGAGTTGCAATGTGATGCTGCAAATAGTTTAGAAGAGTTGGTTAGTCGTGATGATGTAGATTGTGTGATTGTAGCGACACCAAATTATCTGCATAAAGAGCCAGTGTTGTTGGCAGCAAAACATAAAAAACACGTTTTCTGTGAAAAACCAATTGCATTGAGTTATGCCGATTGTGATGAGATGGTACGTGCTTGTGAGGAAAATGGTGTGATCTTTATGGCGGGTCATATTATGAATTTCTTTAATGGTGTACATCATGCAAAAGAACTGATTAATCAAGGTGTGATTGGTAAAGTGCTTTATTGTCATACTGCACGTAATGGTTGGGAAGATGTACAACCAAGCATTTCGTGGAAGAAGATTCGGGCTAAATCGGGTGGTCATCTTTATCACCATATTCATGAATTAGATTGTGTGCAATTTTTAATGGGGGGAATGCCGAAAACAGTTACGATGACGGCAGGGAATGTGGCTCACCAAGGTGAAAAATTTGGTGATGAAGATGATATGTTGTTCCTCAATTTAGAATTTGAAGATGGACGATTTGCAGTATTGGAATGGGGTTCAGCGTTCCGTTGGGGAGAACATTATGTCTTGATCCAAGGGGAAAAAGGAGCAATTAAACTCGATATGTATCATTGTGGCGGTACGTTACGTGTTGATGGCAAAGATACCCATTTCTTAATTCACGAAACACAAGAAGAGGATGATGATCGTACCCGTATTTATACAGGAACAGAAATGGACGGCGCTATCCAATATGGACATCCGGGTAAACGGACACCGTTATGGTTGAGTTCAGTAATGAAAAAAGAGATGAAATATCTTAATGATATTATGCATGGTATGAAGCCATCAGAAGAATTTGCCAAATTACTGACTGGGGAAGCAGCTCGTGCTGCAATCGCTACCGCTGATGCTTGCACCCGTTCACGCTATGAAAACCGTAAGGTAGAAGTCGCTGAAATTATTAATAATAAATAATCAATCAATTTCATTGCGTTAATCCAAATAGCTGTGCATTATGCCAGCTATTTTTTTGATATGTTGCTGCGCATTCGACAACGATATTCCATTTTTCAACTCACAGTCACCCGAAGTGGCTGTTGGTGTATTGTTTCTCAAACTTTTAAGAGTTGGATAAAGCTGTTTTAATAAATAAATTACAATCAGAACAACTTTCTAACTGCGTTGATCTTGGCAAAATCAGTGACTAATATTTGAGTATCTTCATTTGCGTTTTGTCCCATTGCAGCTTGTGAATTTTGATATTGCATTTTGCTTGGACGATAGCTTTTTCCTGATAAATGTAGCTCGGTGACACCTGTTTGTTGGGCGATAGTGAGGGCGTTATCTGCGTTAATACCAGCACCAGCCATAATCGAAATTTTATGTTGTGCCTGTTGTACTAACTGCGTTAATAGAGTTTGTCCTTGAGCAGCGGTTGCTGCCTGTCCTGAAGTTAAAATACGAGAACAACCTAGCTCGATTAGCTGTTGTAAAGCGTGTAGAGGATCTCGGCATAAATCAAAAGCGCGATGGAAGGTAATGTCTAAGCCGCGCGCAGATTGCATCAGCATTTTGGTGAGAGCAATATCAATTTCAGCATTAACGGTTAAAGCACCGATTACTACTCCATCGGCGCCGAGTTGTTTAGCCATTTCAATATCATCTATCATCATTTGCTGTTCATCCGCATTAAACAGAAAATCACCAGCTCGTGGACGAATCATGACATAAACCGGGATAGATAGTTTTTGCGTTGCCGCCTTGATAAGAGAATAATGCGGTGTAAGACCGCCTAAAGGTAATGCAGCACAGAGTTCTATACGATCGGCACCAGCTTGTTCAGCAATGATAGCGGACTCAATATTATCAACACAAACTTCGATTTTCATAATATGGCAATATACAAAAGGGCAGTACAATTTATCATTCGCGATCATCTACTCCAATAAGTAGGTAATGACCGTTGATATCACTAAGACTACGGAAACCAATATTAAAAATCTGGTAAGGGCGTACACGACCTTTAAGTTGGCTATAGTCGAAATTATCATGGTGATGTCCATGAAAAATTTTTTTAACACCCATACTTTCTGCTAGTTGATTTATTACCGCAAAACCTGAAGGGTGTGGCTTAGGTGCTTCATGACTGATAAGAATATCCGCTTGTTGTGTAGCAAGCGTATCAATATCAGACGGAAAGATAGAAGTCCGATGACGCAAAGGTAATCCACCTTTCCAAATTTTGTCTTGGGTGCAATATTGACAATAATGAATTGGATCGAGAAATAATGGTTTATTAGGCGGCATCCAAATTTGTCCACGAAATACACCGCCTAAACCGGCAATTTTTACCCCTTCGATTTCAGCCACTTTGCCATGCAGATTACGTTGTTTCCATTCGCTGCCCCAAATGGCTTCAAATGCAGCAACGGTTTTGCTGTCGTGGTTACCATGAATAAACCAAAGATCACAATATTGAGCAAGTTTATCGAGTTCTTTACAATCAGTCAGTTGCAAATCTCCTAGAATAATCAATGAGATAGATTGATTATTCTGGATAAATGGATAAAGGTGTTCAAAATATCCATGAGGATCGCCAGCAAAAAGAAGCATGAATTATCTATTTCTCCTTATTCTCAATAGCTTCATGAACGGATTCATCATTTAGTACACGTTCCACAATCTTTTTCACTTGGGCATAACGTTCTAAATAGCTTGGTGATTCAATTTCAATATAAGGAATATTGTATTTCTCTAATAATTTTTTCAGTAATTGTTGGAAACGTTGGCGTTGTTGTTGCGACCCTAAACTGCGCAAACCATCGTCCACCCAAGCTGTATTATTTTTCAAGAGAATGGTGACATCAAAAGGATACTCTTTGATCATTGAATCCAAGAATGGATGAGCTTTTCCTTCATATTGAATACAAAATGCTTGGGTGGTAATAAAGTCGGTATCAATAAATGCTACTTTATGCGCATGACGTAATGCGTAATCAACGTAGCGTTGATGCCCCAAAGCCATCAAAGGGTAATCGGAATATTGCATTGCTTGTTCATTACCGCCAAGTTTTTCAAATACAAATTCACGACCATATTCCCACGCTGAAGTAGTATTAAATACCGCGGCGAGTTTATTGACTAGCATTGTTTTACCGCTACTTTCTCCACCGAGAATAGCAATAGTTTTAGCAAAAAATGGGCGAACTTCTTTTGGAATAAATTTCCAATATTGGAACGGATGATTACGAATTTTTGTAGCGGATACATTAAAGAAAGCACGTTCAGGATCGACTAATACCACCTCTAAATGTAGATATTTTTCATAAGGCTCTTTATCTTGAGGTTCGCTACTAAAAACAACACTCGGCGTAAAATGTTTTTCTTTAAATAGTGCTTTAACACGAGAAGACCAATCTACCCAACCGTTTGGATAAGCAGCAATGCCATCTTCGATAAGGTGGTGGATAAAGATTTGTTTTTGTTGATATTTGAAGATTTGTTGCATCCAACGTAAGCGATCTTGCACTGTTGGCATTTTCTTCATTTTACTATCATAGAACAGTTTTAAATCGCGTTCAGTGTCGGTACAAACGATAACATGCAATTCATCCACTTTACTAAAAGCTTCATAAATCATATTAATGTGCCCTGTATGCACAGGATAAAATTTACCAAAAATCACACCAACTTGTTTATTTGGTGTATTGGAAATTTGTAGCGCGTGATGAATTGCGTTTAATTTTTTGGCACTTGGATTTTGGATTTTACCGCCAACAAGTTGATTATAGTAAGCTCGTGTAATTTGTGCTTTTTCGCAAACTTCGGCAACTTTTAGCCCTAATTGTTTACGCTTTTGCTGTAAATAAAGAAAATCAGTCATATTTTGCTCCTTTGAGAGGAAGCATAATACGCAACAAACGACTTATTGTCATTATTCTTATGTTGCTTATATTAGCCGTTTTTATCGTTTTTATGAGAAAAATGTCTTTTATATGCTACGTATTTGGTGTTTGCTGTTGTTGTAATAACGTATCCACTTTTGCTTCTAACGCAGTTAATTTTTCACGAGTACGCAGTAAAACTTGTGTTTGTACATCAAATTCTTCACGTGTAACCACATCTAATTTAGATAATTGCGCCTGTAAAACTTGTTTTAATTTTGCTTCAACGTCATTACCAATCTCTTTGATACCTTGAGGTAAATTGTTTTGTACTTGTTGGATAATTTCTTCGATTTTTTTTGGATTTAACATAAAGACCTCACATAATTTAACGGGCTAAATTGTATGAAAAAAACGGGAAATTTACTAGGCAAATCAAAGGTTTTATTTTATACTTTTTCCCGCATTCTCAGGGCGGGGCGAAATTCCCCACCGGTGGTAAGCGTAAGTAAGCCCACGAGCGTTCATACCCTGTATGAAGTCAGCAGATTTGGTGAAAATCCAAAGCCGACAGTGATAGTCTGGATGGTAGAGAATAGCGGTATCTATAAGAATTTTGAATGGCACTATTTGTTTTGCAAATAGTGTTGTTTTCTTTTCTGCCGTACTTCCCTCATTCGCCCTGATTCTGGTATCAATATTTTACTAACAAAGGAAATTACCATGAGTCAGTCAATTCTTTCTCAATTCGGCGATGCTGAACAACGTGTATTAAATGCGATTGCAGCATTGCAACAAGGCAAAGGCGTTTTAGTGCTAGATGATGAAGATCGCGAAAATGAAGGCGATTTGATTTATCCAGCTGAAACCATTACTAAAGAGCAAATGGCAAAATTAATTCGTTATGGTAGCGGTATTGTTTGCCTTTGTATTACGGATGAACTTTGCCAAAAGCTTGAGTTACCACCAATGGTGGAACACAATACCAGCGTTAACCGTACTGCATTCACTGTCACAATTGAAGCCGCAGAAGGTGTGTCTACTGGTGTTTCTGCACAAGATCGTGTGACGACTGTTAGAACGGCGGTTGCTGATGGCGCAAAACCAAGTGATTTACATCGTCCGGGACATATCTTCCCATTGCGAGCTAATGACAAAGGTGTATTGGGGCGTCGTGGTCATACCGAAGCTTCAGTTGATTTAGTGGAATTAGCAGGTTTTAAACGTGCGGGCGTGATTTGCGAAATTACTAATGATGACGGCACGATGGCACGCACTCCAGAAATTGTGAAATTCGCTTTAGCACAAGGCTATCCAGTAGTAACAATTGAGGATTTAGTGGCGTATAAGTTAAGTCATTAACCATAAATTAGCGCTACTCTTGTAAGAATAGCGCTATTTCTACTTTTTTATTGAGAATTTATCGAATCCCTTTCTCATTTAGTTCTCGATAGGCTTCACAACCTTGTTGATCTCCATTATCACAAGCTTGTCCATAATACTCTTTTGCTTTGGAGAGATTTTGCCTAACGCCATTTCCATTGCGATACATTACGCCAAGATTATATTGCGCTATGGCATGACCTTGTTCAGCTGCTTTTTGGTACCAGAATTTGGCTTGTTGATAATCTTGCTTCACACCTTGTCCTTTATCATACATTACGCCAAGAGCTAATTGAGCTAAGGCATTTCCTTGTTCAGCCAACTGTAAGGTTTGTTGAAAATCAGAAGTTTGATTTTTATCTGCGATTACGGGCGAAGGTAAAGAAATAGTGAGAATTAAGCTGATAAAAATAGTTTTAATATATTTCATTTTTAAATTCTCTGTATTTCGGATTAATTTAATATCTTTTCAACTTCACAACTCTGACCATTATTAAATATTAATTTGTTGTTATAAGAATATTTGTCATAAGACAAAATAGCACTTTCCCATATAGCATACTCATAACAAAACTTTGTTTTTATATAAATTCCTTCTCTGGTTTGGTATAAATTTGATGATTCTCTTCTAATTTCAACTTTATAAAATTCAGCTCTTGCTATTATGGAAAATAATAATGTAATAAAAAACACTCCAGAGTATTTGATTATTTTCCTCATAAGTTCCTCCTTAATTAACCCACTGACCAAAACGATTGATAAATCCTGTATGTCCTTGATAAGTAACGCGAGCTTTACCTTTACTGAAACGTTCGGCATAGTCTAGTACTGGATTAATAACCCAGTTTCCGTAAATATCCATATAGCCCCATTTCCCACCAGTACAAATATTGTTTGATAAATCTCCTCCTTGATAGACTCCTGCTAATGCTTCTTCTTCGCTAAACATTCCAACACATTTATAGTTAGGATAAATAATGTATTTACCATTAGTATCAATGAAGCCCCAAAGGTTATTTTGTGGTGATTGTACAGCTGCTCGCCCATGAGAGAAGCGTCCAGCATAGGAGAATTGGGCTGGAATGATAATTCGACCTTGTTGATCAACATAACCATATAAATTTCCATCTTGAAAAGTAGCTAACCCATCATAAAATTTTAAATTAGATGTATTAATATTATTTTTAGAAGGGTTTTTATATGAATAATTAGTATACATCTCATTCAAGGTATCCATATTTACTAATAGATGTTTTTTTATATTATTAAATAATATATTTAACTGTTCATCAGTAAGGGAGTTATATTCTTTAATATTTTTTGATGCTCTGTTAATAATTTTTTCTTTAAGGAAGAAATCCTCTGAACTTAAGTAATCCTTGAAGATAATATTGACTAATACATCAAAGTATAGACAACCTTTTTTATTATTTGATTTTTTATAGCAATTATTTACCCAAACAGTATAATTAACTAAGCCATCTCTTCCATTTTTTATTTCAGAGATAAGATCTGAGAAAGCTTGTTTTATATCAGATTGGCTAATCGGAGCCTCAATGAGGTTATTAATTTGTGATATTCTCTCTATTTCTTTCTTTTGTGATTCTATATTTTCTTTTTCTTGTTCAATTTTCTTTTTCTCATTATCAAAATTATTTTTTTGCTCTAATAATTCTATTTTTATTTTTTCTAACTGTTTTTTTTCATTTTCTAATTGTTTACTTTTTTCAAGATTTTTTAGTGATTCAATCTTCTGACAGGCTTGTAAAAAAGAACGTTTACAACTTTCATTATAATAAAACAATGCTTTTTCAGAATCGTGATCTGTATGAGTTTTAGAATCATATAACTCAGCTAATTTAAATAATGCCTCTGGATTACCCTGATTAGCTGATTTTTGAAAATAATTGATAGCCTCCTTTATCTTATTATCAGTAAGTAGAAGCTGAGCAAAAAGCTGTTGTGATTGAGGGTTTCCCTGATTTGCAGCACGCTCACAATAAGCATAGGCTAAAGATTTTTTATTATTATCTTGGAATAAAGATTCACACTCTTTTGCATCATTGCTAAAACAGCTATTTAGGCAGAGTAATATTATTATTACTGTAATAAATGTAAGTGATTTTTTTTTAATTTCTATCATTTTTTTCTATTTCTCTCTAGTTCATTTTTTTCTTCTTTTTTACTATCTTTTATAGATCTTTCAATTCTCTTTATCACATCAGTATTATTAGAAATTTTAGTATATATATTTTCTAGATTATGTTCTATTATGTTTATATTTTTGATTATATCAGGATTCTTATTAGTAAAAGAAAGTATTATGCTGATGATAAATAATATAATAGATAAAATGGTAAAAATATAAGTTGATGCTGATGTTTTTGGTTGTATAGTAGTTGGAGATCTTTGATAGTTCTCTGATTGTTCTGTAATTTTTTGGAGAATAGAATATATATGACTAATTTCATTTTTTTTCTGATGAGATAATTCTGAAAATTGTGATAAATTTAATTTGTTTAATGTTTCATTACTTTCTTTTATTATATTGAAAACAGACTTTCCTAAATCTAGAGCAATATTATCGACTTGAATTTTTTTATTTTGTTCCTCGATTTCTTCTAGTTTTTCTTCTAATTTTTTCTGTTCTAAATATATTCCTTCTTGGATTTTTTGTTGAATTTCTTTATTTATATTGGTGAGTTGATCACCAAGTTGTTTATTTTCATAGTGTAGATTGTTAATATTGTTTTTTAATGAGTCTATAATTCTGTCGTAGGACTGAGAGAAACAACCAGCAGCAATGAGTTGATCTACATTAAAAGCATGTAACTTTTTATTTCTCATTTGTGAAATAATATGATTGCTTTCTGAAAGATAAATATTATTATATAAAAAGTAGAGTTTCTTTTCTAATATATATTCTATGCTAAACTCTATCTGTTCTCTTTCATTCGCAATAATAAAAAGTATTTTTTCATTTTTAGCAGAAGAGAGAATACTATTTTCTAAAGAGTTTAATTTCATTGAGATAATCTTTAATTCTTCTATTGGTGATTCAAAAGTTTTATTTGAAATAACTTCTTTATAAGATTTTGTATCGTGATCAATAAAATTTTTGTAATGGAAACTATTTAGTTCTATTAAGGCAGATAATATATTTTTTACTGTGTCTTTATTGAAGGTAGATTTATGACATTCTATAAATGAACCAAAATAACTTCCAGGGCGAGTTTGACCTTGTTCTAAAATAGAGCGATATTCAGCAATCCCAATAATATTGTGATCGGGACGATAGGTAAGATAATATAATATACTTTTCATACCATCGTCTTTAGGATCTGGTAAACATTTACCAAATTCTTGGGGTAAATCGAAAATATTATCTAACTTTAATTGATTATGTATCCCTTGTGCTGAGAATTGACGACCTTTTGGCGTACCAACAATTCCCCATCCCAAATATTGTAGTTGGTTAGAGCTCATCCTTATTTTCCTTTAAACCATTGTAAAAATTTGTCCCAACATGACTGTTCTTTAATTGGTGAAACTCCATTTGTACTAGTCATATATAACCATCTAAATAATTTTTCAGGACATTCTTTATCAAATTTGGTCAATAGATCAGAATTTAGTGAGAAATCGCCCATTCGATAAAAAATAGTTTTATTTTCAGGAGACTCATTAAAAAAACTATTTGCGAAACTTGGAATTTTCTCAATCGCGTATATCATAGGATCAAAGCCACATTTTTCTACGCTCGATAGATCAGCTGAATAAATACGATCAGCTTTAGATAATAATAGAGCTTTAGGGAAAAACTTCTTATGTACATTTTGGATATTCTGAATATGTGTAAAAACTGCGTTTAGTACATTCATTTGAGGAATAGAACCTTTTTGATCAACTAATGATTGATCATAGACAAATATTAATTTTGTTTTTACATTAGATTCCAAAATAGCCATTAGATAATTAGGTAATTTTCCTGATTTATGGTTTTCTTTAATCATAAATCCTTGTTCAGAATGCTCTCCAGAAGCATCAATAAAAACAATGTTTATTGGTGGTTTATTAGAATCTTTTGGTGTGAATGCAATATGAAATTCAAAATATTGTTTAGTATCTGTACTTGTTATTTTCTCAGCATGAATAACACCATTGAATCTATCTTGTAATATATAAAATAATTCTTCTTCATTTTCTGTTGATTTATTTGTATCTAAGTAAACGAGACCATCTAAATAATTTTTCATATAGTGTAATATGCTTCCAATGATCCAAGTTTTTCCTGATGCAGGTTGCCCAAAGAATAATACGTAATGTTTATTTTCTGAGTCAGTATTTAGTTCTATTAAGCGTTGATGATACTCCTCGTCAGTCAGTTCTTTTTCTACGTTACGTTTTGTTGGTCTATTTATTTTAATTTGAGTATTATATTTATGATCATTGAAAGAGTATTGAATACTGTCTATTTCTGAATGTTCTCTCTCGTTTATATATTGAAGATCTAAAGAATTTTGTTCAACATTATCATTATCGTCATTAGTATCACGTGGGGAGAAGAGCTTATCGGAAGCTAATTTTTTATTTTCTATTGGTTCGTCATTTGTTTTATATGGATTATGTAGCATAGTAGTCCTTATTTACATTTGATAATTTGATCTAATTACTTTTTTAGTTATAGCTTCATTTTTTCCAAAAAATACCAATAAACTTAATATTACTGCCCAATCAATAAAGAAACATAGGATTGTAAATAATATTGCTACTAATAAGTGTTGTCCGAAAGCTGATTTAAACGAAAAAACAATTTTCCCTATTTCCTGGCTCTCAAACGGAACTTTTTCAAATTTGAAAATTGAACTATCGTTTATAAATTCTTGTACTTTAGAACCTATTTCATTGATCGTATTTACCGCTTTTAAGTTAGTTTCAAAACCATATTGTTTTACTGAAATAGTTGTTTGTAATACATCATCAATAAGGCGATTAATTTCATTTTGTTTTTTTGTAATATTTTCTCTAATTTCTTCTACCTTATCATAATCCTTGCTTGTGAGTTTGCGTCTTGCAATTTGATCAATATTTTCTTGATAACGTGATGCAATTGCTTTCCAATCTCCACCTTTAGTTCCGAAATCAGTAAGTTTTTCACCTAAAACAGCTTCAATTTCGCTAATTAACTCTTGTGCACGTTTTCCTAAGCCAGGACGAGCAGGGTCTGTAATTTGTCGAACTAATTGTTGTGTCAATGATTCAACTCGATTGCGCTTTTCAGTAATATCAGGGCTAAAATTATTTAATGCTTTATTCGATGCATTAACTACATCTTGTAATTGTTGTTTATGTTTTAATAATTCGTCACGAAATAATTGTTCTTTTTGATAAGAGGTATAGACGGCATTAAAATTGCCTGTAAAAGAGAACAATGAAAAGAAAAAATAGGCGATTAAGAAACCTATGACAGGAAGCCTATTAATTCTTCTCTGACCAATGATGATAGTAAAACCATACATTAGTATGGTAATAGCGATAGAAAAAGCCCAAGCAAATTCTGCGCCGAATAATTCTGAAAATCCTAATGCAGTTTGTACTAGGCTAATAGACATAAAAACAATTAATGGAATATGTACCCAACCAGGTAATTGACGAGATTGTACTTGCATTGTATAGCCTTATGTTGATGATTTAAGAAATAATAAGATATAAAAACAGTCAAATCATAGATATGTCGATAGAACTAAACCAGTAACAAATAGGGTAGAAAAATACTCTTTTTGTTATGTCAGTTTAGATTGCTGTAAAATAGAATGTTCATTTCCATTTTATTGGGAATTTCTATTTAATTTTAGGTATTCATCACAACTGACAGAGAATCCATTATTGCAAGCTGTTCTAAAATATTGTTCTGCTTTGAAGAAATCTTGTTTGACTCCTTGGCCAAGAAGATATATGAATCCAAGTCCAAGTTGAGCATCAGAGCTATCTTGTTCTGCGGCTTTTTCTAACCAATATTTAGCTTGGGGATAGTTTTCTTGAAGATACAGTATTTTGCCTAACCCAAGTTGAGCATTACTATCACCTTCCTCAGCTGCTTTTTGATACCAGTATTTAGCTTGAGTATAGTTTTTTTCTTCATGATATATTTGACCAAGGTTAGATTGTGATTCGGTATTACCTTGCTGGGCAGCTTGTTGAAACCAATATTTGGCATGTTGGTTATCTTGTTTTGTTCCTATACCATAAAGATATACTTTACCAAGATTATTTTGTTCTATATCATTCCCTCTCTTAGCTGCTTTTTGAGTCCAAAATGTAGCTTATGGATAATTTTTCTCATTGTAATACATTGCAATTGCACCAAGTAAGGTTTGTGCATCTAAGAAGTCCTGTGCAGCGGCTTTTTGGAGCCAATATTTAGCTTTTTGATAGTTTTGAAATTCTTTGGAATTATTAAGTAGGCTCATAGCAAGGATAAATTGAGCTTCGGCATTTCCTTTTTGAGCTAAGTATAAAGTTTGTTCTAAATTAGTTTGATAATTGGTGTTAGACCATAATGACATAGAGAACAAAACAGTGAAAAGTGTGAGAAAAATTTTATGAAATGTCATTGACTATTCCTTAAAATAATTATGCTTTTATTATTAATAGGTGGTAGACTTCTTACATCTATATAACCAGTAACAAATAAGCTAGAAAACAGAATAAGTTGTGATGATAAAAACTCAGATAGGCTAAATATGGAAATCTACGATAAAGTAAGAGTAATGCGAGAAGTTCGCCAATGGTCACAAGAGGAAATGGCAGAAAGAATGGGAATGTCTGTTACTGGTTATGCGAAAATTGAACGAGGTCAGTCTAAACTGCATTATGATAAATTAGAAAAAATAGCTCAGATCTTCAATATTAGTGTGCTTGATTTAGTTACAGTAGATGAAAAGAAACCCATGTGGTATTTTGCTGAGAATTGTTCTAATCATAATACTGCTAATTATTATGCTGCAGATGATGCATTAATTTTAGAAGTGGAAAAATTAAAAGCAACGCTTGAGGGGCTTAATCATACACTGCAACTTAAAAATGAACTGTTATCTCAAAAAGATAATGAGATTACCGCACTGAAAGAAATTATAAGTTTATTGAAAAAATAAATTTATACATCAATGTATCTATTTTGACAGAATTATCTTTTATGAATCTGTGACTTAAAGCTCGATAGTTATGACAGCCATTATCACAAGTCTGTTTAAAATATTCGTAATTGGTTCGCCATATAAAAAGACTTTCCCCGTACGTATTAAAGAGTGCATAATGCCACTCCTAATGCCTCAGCGACGAGTAATACACTTGAAAACTTAACTTGTGCTGGATTTTTAAAAATACGCTTTAATGTTGAAACTGATAATTCGGTTTGTAGTGATAAGGTTTCTAAATCAATTCCTAAAGATTTACGTTTTTGATTAAGGCGTTGCCCAAACTCAGCCGAATCAGTAATTTTGTTTTGTGCCAGTAATGATTTTTGGCTAAGTTGTTCATTTAATAGCTGTTGTTGAATTTTCTTTAATTGGTTGATTTGTGTTTCAAGTGTGAGATGCAATGCTTCCATAGTTCATATATAACCTTATTTTTAGTTAGAATTTCATCATAAGTATCATATATGATTCTTTATCGGGGGAATAGCTTTTTATTGGTCTTTTTATGTTTTTTTAATCAAAAAAAGCTCATTTAAGAGCTTTTTAGTGTAGAGTAGAAATACTATTTCCCTTTCCTAATCCAATACTGATAAGGTACTTTGTCGGTGATGCTTTGTAACAGCGTATGTTCCATAAATTGACAAAAACCAGGAATATCACGAGTGGTGGCAGGATCATCAGCAATAATTAATAAAATTTCACCATCTTGCATTTCGCGGATTTTTTTACGTACTAACATTACAGGTTCAGGACAGCGTAATCCTTGCGTATCAAGTGTTTGATTAATTTTCCATTCGGTCATATGATTGCTACTTATTATTAATAAAGCAGTAATGATACTGCATTTTACGCCAAGATGGGATAGTGGAGGAAAGGATGAAGACGTTATTCAACGCACATTTAGCACATATACAAGAAATAGTAAAAGAGGCATTATCTTGCTGTCGTTTAGATGGAATTTGGATCTATGCAGGTAAAGCAGATAATTATTTTTTAGATGATCAAACTAAACCTTTCCATATCAATCCTTTTTTTAATTATGTTGTACCAATGCCACAAGCGGAAGGCAGCTGGGTATTTTTAGATGGTTATAGCAAACCAAAACTCTATTTCTATCAGCCAAAAGATTATTGGTATTTCGTTGAATCATTACCAAATGATTTTTGGTGTAATCAATTTGAATGGAAAATTTTTACTCAGCCGGAACAAGTGCAACAACTGGTGAATAGTCGTACTAATTGTGGTTTTATTGGCGAGGATGAAGCGTTAGCCAAATCATTAGGCTTTTTCTCTATTAATGATCGTAAGTTGTTGAATATCTTGAGTTACTATCGTGCTTATAAAACGGAATATGAAGTGGAGTGTATTTTCCAAGCGCAAAAGCCTGCTTTATTAGGGCATCACGCAGCGAAACAAGCATTTTTAGCTGGGAAAAGCGAATTTGAGATTAATTTAGCTTATCTACAAGCAAGTGAACAATCTGATTTAAATGTACCTTATGGCAATATTGTGGCATTGAATGAGCATAGTGCAGTATTGCATTACAATCGTTTAGCAAATAAAACACCAGATCCAGTGCGTAGTTTTCTAATTGATGCGGGGGCGACTTATTTAGGTTATGCCTCTGATATTACTCGTACTTATCAACAAGAAAGCAATGATCTGTTTGCTTATTTGTTGCAGGGAATGGAACAAATTAAGCAAGATATTATTGCTGAATTGCAGGTGGGCTATAACTATCTGACTTATCATACTCAAGTACAACAACGTGTTGCTGAGTTACTTCATCATAGCGGATTGGTGAAATTGCCAGCGGCGCAAATTTTTGAGGAAGGCATTAATCGTGCCTTTTTGCCGCATGGTTTAGGGCATTTTCTTGGCTTACAAGTGCACGATATTGGCGGTTGGCAGCAAAATAAACGTGGTGCCATTAAGCGTCCTCCAGAAGTATATCCGAGCTTACGTTGTACACGCGAATTAGCAGAAGGAATGGTATTAACGATTGAGCCAGGATTGTATTTTATTGATTTATTATTACAACCTTGGCGAACACATTCGTTGGCAGATAAATTTGATTGGCAAGCAATCGAAATCTTAAAAGGTTTTGGCGGTATTCGGACGGAAGATAACATTGTAATGCGGATGAATGGATCAGAGAATTTAACTGTGAAAATGCAGCAACAACTTAACTTAACTTAAGTTAAGAGGTGTTATGCAATACCCAGTATTACAGCAACCTGTTAGCTTTAGTGAAGAGATTAAAAAGAGTCGTTTTATTTGTTATTTACAGCCTGTATCCAATTTAGAAGAGGCGAAACAATTCTGGCAAAAAGTGCGGGCGGAACATCCAGATGCCCGCCATCATTGTTGGGCAACAGTCGCAGGTGCGCCGAATGATTCGCAGCAGTATGGTTTCTCTGATGATGGCGAACCGTCAGGGACAGCAGGAAAACCAATGTTGAATGTCTTGTTAGGCAGCGGATTGGGTGAAATTTGTGCGGTAGTGGTGCGTTATTATGGTGGTATTTTATTAGGTACAGGCGGTTTAGTGCGTGCTTATGGCAATGGTGTGCAGCAAGCATTAAAGTTAGCTACAACGACTATTAAAATTGAACGCCAGCAATACCAATTACTGTGTCAATATGCACAATGGGCTTGGCTAGAAGCAATGTTGAAACATTTTGATGTGGAAATTGTACAGCAGCAATTTACTGATCAAGTTTGTTTAACATTAGCGATTGCAGAAGAACAAGCGATACAATTGAATCACCAACTTAATGAGCGTTCTGCTGGGCAGCTCCAATTACAACTGATTGAAGATTAAGACTTTTATATGAAAACACTGATTTTATATTTGAGCCATGATGGGCAAACTCGAAAAATCGCCGAAGCGATTGCGGCGCAATTAACAGGGCAATGTGTAATGGCGAATTTACTAGAAAATATGTCGATTGATTTGACACCTTATGATCGAGTAGTGATTGGTGCATCTATCCGTTATGGGAAGTTTAACCCGAAATTATTTACTTTTATTCGCGAACATAAGCAACAACTAAAAGCAAAACAAGGCGCGCTATATACAGTAAATTTGACAGCGCGGAAAGCAGATAAAAATACGCCACAAACCAATGTTTATACCAGAAAGTTATTGGCGAAGATTGCGTGGCAGCCACAATTAGTACAGGTGTTTGCAGGAGCGTTATTGTATCCGCGTTATACTTGGTTTGATCGCACAATGATCCGTTTTATTATGAAAATGACGGGTGGCGAAACTGATCCGCGCAAAGAGATCGAATATACTGATTGGCAGCAAGTAAGAAATTTTGCTGATCAAATCGAACAGTTATGAATTTCCGATATAAAAAAACCGCCTAAATGAGGCGGTTTTTACTATTAATTCAAAAAAATCATTAAGCTAATTTTTTGATGTGTGCAGATAATTTAGATTTGTGATTTGCTGCTTTATTTTTGTGGATTAAGCCTTTAGAAGCCATTCTGTCCACTACTTTTTGCATTTCAACAAAAGCTGTTTCTGCAACTGCTTTATCGCCTGCCGCTACTGCTGCATAAACTTTTTTGATATAAGTACGCATCATAGAGCGTTGGCTTGCATTGTGTTGACGGCGTTTTTCAGATTGAACCGCACGTTTTTTTGCTGACTTGATATTAGCCAAGGTCAAACTCCCAAAATTTCTAATTAATTACACTAAAAACGAAAGGCGTAAAATATGCCTACTTTTTAAGCCTTTGTCAATTGATTTATTGCCTATGCCGCAATTTGCTTCGAGAGTAAGCAGTGGCAATGGTGAGCTCGCCTCAGTGAGACACAACCGAAGTAAGCCAAATAAAAGGCGGGCGGAATTTTACCAGTTTTTTAGGCGAGAATATAGCGTAAAAAGTAAAAATCTATACAATGAGCCGTAATTTTTGCCACATAAAAAACAACAAATGGTAGGTTATTTTGAGTAAAGGGTTATTAAAATCAGGCATTGTGGTTAGTAGTATGACACTGCTATCTCGGATCTTAGGGTTGGTGCGAGATGTGGTTATCGCTAATCTTTTAGGTGCTGGCGTTGCTGCAGATGTATTTTTATTTGCTAATCGTATTCCTAATTTTTTACGGCGTTTATTTGCTGAAGGCGCATTTTCGCAGGCGTTTGTGCCAGTGTTAGCTGAATATCAAAAAGAAGGTGATTTAGATAAAACACGCGCTTTTATTGCTAAAGTTTCAGGAACATTAGGCGGTTTAGTAACAGTTGTAACCTTGTTAGCGATGATTGGTTCACCGATCGTAACAGCTATTTTTGGTACAGGCTGGTTTTTAGATTGGTTAAATGATGGAGCAGAAGCGGAAAAATTTACCCAAGCTTCGTTGTTATTAAAAATTACTTTTCCTTATCTTTGGTTTATCACTTTAGTGGCGTTATCGGGCGCTATCTTAAATTCGATTGGCAAATTTGGTGTGATGTCGTTTTCACCAGTATTGCTGAATGTGGCAATGATTGGTGCCGCATTATTTATTGCGCCGCATTTAGCGAATCCGAATATTGGTTTAGCTATCGGTATTTTCCTTGGTGGGTTATTACAATTTTTATTCCAAATTCCATTCTTAAAACAAGCTGGATTATTGGTGCGTCCTAAATGGGCTTGGCAGGATGCAGGTGTAAAAAAGATTCGTACCTTGATGATTCCAGCATTATTTGGTGTTTCTGTTAGTCAAATTAATTTATTACTAGATACTTTTATCGCCAGTTTCTTAATGACAGGATCAATTAGCTGGTTGTATTACTCAGATCGTTTGTTGGAGTTTCCATTAGGTCTTTTTGGTATTGCGATTTCTACCGTTATTTTACCGACGCTTTCACGTCATCACGTACATAATGATGATCCGCAAAATAACCTTGCTTTCCGTCAAACATTAGATTGGGGGGTGCGGATGATTTTATTGTTAGGCATACCAGCAATGGTTGGAATTGCCTTGTTAGCACAGCCGATGTTGTTAGTCTTTTTTATGCGTGGCAATTTTGTATTGAGTGATGTACAAGCAACTTCTTATTCATTGTGGGCGTTTAATGCCGGATTATTGAGTTATATGCTGATCAAAATCTTAGCGAATGGTTACTATGCTCGTCAAGATACAAAGACACCGGTACGTTATGGCATTATTGCGATGGTGAGCAATATGGGTTTTAACTTGTTAGCGATTCCATTCAGTTATGTGGGGTTAGCGATTGCATCGGCAATGTCAGCAACGTTAAACGCATTTTTGTTATATCGAGGTTTAGCAAAACAAGATGTGTATCATTTTTCTACAACAAGCGTGAAATTTTTTGTCAAAGTAGTGGTTGCAGCTGGTGTGATGGGAGGCGTATTATTTTATTTCACACCAATGTTAGCAGAATGGTATGCCATGCCTTTTTCTTGGCGAGTAATCTGGTTATGCGGTTTAATTGCAGTTGCGGCAGTTTGTTATCTATGCGTATTGTTATTACTTGGTGTGAGAAAGAGGGATTTATTGGCACACTAATATTATGAGTATTTTACAATCGTTGTGGATGGTTTTTGCCAGTGCAACATTTGCAATTATGGCAGCTTTCGTCAAACTTGCATCAGAGAGTGGTGCAAGTTTAGGCGCAATTATTTTTACACGCGGCTTACCGTCAGTCTTTTTGATTTGGCTTTGGGTCTTGTTGGATCGGCAGCATAGAAGTTTTAGAACGCCGCGGTTACGTTCGCATATTTCGCGTAGTCTATTTGGGATCATGTCTATTTGGTGCGGCTTTTATGCGTACGCACATCTGCCGTTAGCTACGGCAGCGAGCTTAAATTATACTACTACATTATTTATCACTTTTTGGACCGTACTAACGACAGTAATGGCACGACGTACAGTGCAAATTTTGGCTGTCGCATTAGGTTTCTTGGGCGTGTTGGTGGTGTTGCGTCCTAGTATTAATGCACAAGATTGGTTTGCGATTTTAGTTGGGTTGTTTGCTGGGTTAAGTGCTATTGGTGCGGTATTAACAGTGAAGCGTTTAGGACAAGCTGGTGAACCAGTTTGGCGGACAGTGTTTTATTTTTCTGTATCCGTTACCGTTGTTGGCTTTCTTGGTTTTCTCTTATCCGGAAATTATAAAGCTGACTTTAATTCAACAGGCTATTTATTAGGCATTGGTATTTTTGGCTTACTTGGGCAATTAGGACTTACACGTTCATTTAGTTATGGGGCAACTGTCCTTACTGCAACGCTGCAATATACAGCGATTATTTTCTCTGCATTGCTAAGTTTGTGGTTGTGGGATACATCAATCGACTTACTGAGTTGGATTGGAATGTTAGTGATTGTTGCCTCAGGAGGATTGTGTGCATACGCTACTAAAAAATCATAAGCAAATAGTGATAACGATGGGTGATATCCACGTTTTACAGCTTTTGACAATCTGCGTATAATACCCGCATTTTTTGTAACCTTTTTGATGAGCTTATAGCAAGAATGCAATTAATTCGAGGTCTTTATAATTTACCTACTTTTCCACAAGGTTGTGCATTAACGATCGGTAATTTTGATGGAGTGCATTTAGGGCACCAAACCATTTTGCGTCATCTTAAACAACAAGCAGAACAATTAGCATTGCCTGCGGTGGTAATGTTATTTGAACCTCAAGCAAAAGAATTCTTTTTAAAAGAGAAAGCACCAGCCCGTTTAATGAGATTACGTGACAAATTAACCTATTTAGCACGTTTTGGTGTGGATTATGTTTTTTGTGTGCCATTCAATCTTGCTTTTGCCCAACAAACTACAGATCAATTTATTCAGCACTATTTAATCGATAAATTAAAGGTGAAGTTTTTGAGTGTTGGTGACGATTTTCGTTTTGGTGTTAATCGTAGTGGCAACTTTGAAACTTTGGCTGCAGCCGGTAAGCAATATGGTTTTCAAGTAGAAAATAATACCAGTTATTGCCTAGATAGTTTGCGAGTGAGCAGTACGGCAATTCGTCAAGCATTAGCGGAAGATAAGCTAGATCAAGTGGAGCAAATGCTAGGACGAGCATATAGCATTTTAGGTCGTGTTGTTCATGGCAATGAATTGGGTAGAACCATTGGTTTCCCTACGGCGAATATTCGTTTGCACCGTCAAGTTAATCCGTTACAAGGCGTGTATGCGGTTGAAGTAATGGATAAACGTGGAAACCATTATTATGGTGTTGCCAATGTTGGTAATCGCCCAACAATTAATGGTATGAAACCTTTATTGGAAGTTCATCTATTTGATTTCAATGGTGATCTTTATGGTAAAACCTTAGAAATCTTCTTTAAGTCAAAATTACGTTCAGAAACAAAATTTCCTTCATTTGATGCGTTGCGCCAACAAATTGCACGAGACGTTGAAAATGCGAAAAAGTATTTTCAACAAAATGATGAAAAATAATCAAATTTTTTGATAAGTTTGTTTGCATAGCGATCTAAAAAAGGCTATAAAAGAGCGTTTGATAGATGAAATTCACAGCAGAGATCTGCTTATATTTTCAATATGAATTTGATTTAACTTTTTATTACGGAATAAACTCATGTCTAAAGAAACAACTGATTACAAAAGCACGTTAAACCTGCCAGAAACAGGTT
Organism: Gallibacterium salpingitidis; assembly: GCF_030517105.1. Taxonomy (GTDB): domain Bacteria; phylum Pseudomonadota; class Gammaproteobacteria; order Enterobacterales; family Pasteurellaceae; genus Gallibacterium; species Gallibacterium salpingitidis. The sequence goes on from NZ_CP103875.1 coordinate 2,769,546, forward strand.
TTCCAATGCGTGGTGATTTGGCGAAACGTGAGCCAGCCATGCTAAAGAATTGGTATGATAAACAGCTTTATCAAAAAATTCGTCAAGCAAGTAAAGGTAAGAAAACCTTTATTTTGCACGATGGTCCTCCATATGCGAATGGTACTATCCACATTGGGCATGCAGTAAATAAAATTCTAAAAGACATTATTGTTAAATCAAAAACCGCACTTGGCTACGATTCCCCATATATTCCAGGTTGGGACTGCCATGGTTTACCAATTGAATTAAAAGTAGAAGGATTGGTGGGTAAACCAAATGAAAAAGTGTCTGCAGCAGAATTTCGTGAAGCTTGTCGTGCTTACGCTAGGGAACAAGTTGAAGGACAGAAAAAAGACTTTATCCGTTTAGGTGTAATTGGCGACTGGGATAATCCATATCTCACTATGAATTTCGCTACAGAGGCGAATATTATTCGTACTTTGGGCAATGTGATTAAGAATGGCCACCTTTATAAAGGTTCAAAACCCGTTCATTGGTGTTTAGATTGCGGTTCAGCTTTAGCAGAAGCAGAAGTTGAATATTATGACAAAACTTCACCATCCATTTATGTGCGTTTCAACGCAGTTGATGAAGCTGCGGTATTGGCGAAATTTAATTTAACACAAACTGGCGAAGGAAAAGTTTCAGCAGTAATTTGGACCACTACACCTTGGACATTACCATCTAACCGCGCGATTGCGTTACATCCGGAATTAGAATATCAATTAATTCAAGTGAATGGCGAACGTTTGATTCTGACTACAGAATTAGTAGAAAGCGTGATGAAGGCAATTGGCGCAAGCGATTACCAAGTGTTAGGCATTGCGAAAGGTAAAGATCTTGAATTATTACAATTCCAACATCCATTCTATGATTATTCAGTGCCGTTGATTCTTGGTGAACACGTTGGTAATGATGCAGGTACAGGATTGGTACATACTGCACCAGATCATGGTCAAGATGACTTTATTGTTGGGCAGCAATATAACTTACCAATGTCAGGTTTAATTGGTAATGACGGTAAATTTAATAGCCAAGCACAATTTTTCGCTGGGGAAAACGTTTTTGATGCTAATCCATTAGTAGTGAAAAAATTAGAAGAAGTTGGTGCGTTATTAAAAGTTGAAAAGATTACGCACAGCTATCCACATTGCTGGCGTCATAAAACACCTATTATTTTCCGCGCTACACCGCAATGGTTTATCGGCATGGATGTAAAAGGTTTACGTGCACAAGCGCTAAAAGAGATCAAACGTGTGCGTTGGATTCCTGATTGGGGTCAAGCACGTATTGAATCTATGGTAGCAAATCGTCCTGACTGGTGTATTTCTCGTCAACGTACTTGGGGTGTGCCATTAACTTTATTTATCCATAAAGAAACCGAAGCGTTACATCCACGTACTTTAGAATTAATCGAAGAAGTAGCAAAACGTGTAGAACAAAAAGGTATTCAAGCGTGGTGGGATCTTGATATTAATGAAGTATTAGGTGAAGACGCGAAAGATTATCAGAAAGTGCCGGATACTTTAGACGTTTGGTTCGATTCAGGATCAACTTATTCAGCGGTAGCAAAACATCGCCCAGAATTTGGCGGTAACCCTGTTGATATGTATCTTGAAGGTTCAGATCAGCATCGTGGCTGGTTTATGTCTTCATTAATGTTATCTACTGCAACTGATAACAAAGCACCATATAGCCAAGTATTGACACATGGTTTTACCGTTGATGGACAAGGTCGCAAGATGTCAAAATCAATTGGTAATATCGTGACTCCACAAGAAGTAATGGATAAATTCGGTGGCGATATTTTACGTTTATGGGTAGGTTCAGCGGATTACACTGGTGAAATTGCGGTATCAGATGAAATTTTTAAACGTGCTGCGGATTCTTATCGTCGTATTCGTAATACTGCGCGTTTCTTATTAGCGAACTTAAATGGTTTTGATCCAAAACGTGATATGGTGCCTGCTGACAAGATGATCGTGTTAGATCGTTGGGCAGTAGCTTGTGCGTTACAAGCGCAAGAAGAGATCAAACATTCTTATGATAATTATCAATTCCACGAAGTGGTACAACGTATTATGCGTTTCTGCTCGATTGAAATGGGTTCTTTCTATTTAGATATTATCAAAGACCGTCAATACACAACCAAAGCGGATAGTTTGGCACGTCGTAGTTGTCAAACTGCGTTATATCATATTGCAGAGGCGTTAGTGCGTTGGATTGCACCAATTCTTTCCTTTACGGCTGATGAAATTTGGCAATATCTACCAGGTGAGCGTAGTGAATTCGTCTTTATGGAAGAGTTCTATAAAGGTTTATTTGCCCTAGCAGATGATGAAGCAATGAACGACGCTTACTGGCAAGAAGTATTGAAAGTAAGAGCAGAAGTCAATCGTGTTCTTGAACAAGCACGTAATGATAAAGTTATTGGGGCGGCGTTAGCGGCAGAAGTAACATTATATGCAAATGATCATTATCGTGATTTATTAGCAAAATTAGGTGATGAATTACGTTTCGTGTTAATTACTTCTAAAGTTGAGGTCAAAGCCTTGGCAGATGCTGACGTTGCTGAGGGTGAATTGAACGGATTAGCAGTGAAAGTGGTTGCTTCACAAGCGGAAAAATGCCCACGTTGTTGGCATTATTCTGATACTGTGGGACAAAATAGCGAACATCCGCACCTCTGTTCTCGTTGTGTTGAGAACGTAGCGGGCGAAGGAGAAGTTCGTCAATTTGCCTAATTTGTTTGATTGGCATTAAAAATTATAGGAGATCACTGCTAGGGCTAACTTAGCAGTGATCCTTTTTTATCATAGTAGATATAGATGGCAGAACGCTAAAAACGAGTCTTTTATTATGCAAAAACAAAAAAATGGTTTAATTTTTCTTTGGTTGAGTGTAATTGCTTTTGTTGCTGATTTAGGGACAAAGTGGTTGGTGGTTACTCGTTTTGAGTTGTATGAAAGCATCAATATTTTGCCGATTTTTAATTTAACCTATGTGCGAAATTATGGTGCAGCTTTTAGCTTTTTAGCAGATCATAGCGGTTGGCAAAAATATTTCTTTGTGTTGATTGCAATAGCAATTTCGGGATTATTACTGTTTTGGTTAGTGCGTTCACCACGTGAGAAGACTTTAGTTAATAGTGCTTATGCCTTGATTATTGGTGGTGCATTGGCCAATATGACCGATCGTTTATATCATGGTTTTGTTGTAGATTTTCTCGATTTCTATTGGCGAATTTATCATTATCCTGTTTTTAATGTGGCAGATATTGCAATTTGTGTTGGTGCAGGGTTAATGATTTTAGATTACTTAAAGAATGAGAGAAAAAGTACCAAGGAAAGTTAATTATGAAGATTATCTTAGCAAATCCACGTGGTTTTTGTGCTGGTGTTGATCGTGCTATCAGTATTGTTGAGTTAGCGTTAGAGATCCATGGTGCGCCAATTTATGTACGTCACGAAGTTGTACATAATCGTTTTGTCGTGGAAGGATTACGTCAGCGCGGGGCTATTTTTGTTGAGGAATTGAGTGAAGTTCCTGATGGCTCGATTGTAATTTTCTCGGCACATGGTGTTTCGCAAGCGGTTCGTCAAGAGGCAAAAGATCGTGGATTAAAAGTGTTTGATGCGACTTGTCCATTGGTAACAAAAGTGCATATGCAAGTTGCTCGTGCGAGTCGAAAAGGAACCAAAGCGATTTTGATTGGGCATAAAGGCCACCCAGAAGTAGAAGGAACTATGGGGCAATACGATAATCAAGATGGTGGTATTTATTTAGTTGAAGATGTGGAAGATATCTTAAAACTACCGGTATCCAATCAAGATGATTTAACTTTTATGACGCAAACCACATTGTCGATTGATGATACAGTGGAAGTCATCGAAGCGTTAAAGGCAAAATATCCAGCCATTCAAGGCCCTCGCAAAAATGATATTTGCTACGCAACAACCAATCGCCAGCATGCAGTAAAAGAGTTAGCGGTACAATCTGATTTAGTGATCGTTGTTGGTTCGAAGAATTCATCTAATTCTAATCGTTTGGCTGAGTTAGCTTCTCGAATGGGAGTAGCAGCGAAATTAATTGACGATGCAGCAGATATTGATGCAACTTGGTTAGATGGTGTGAACGTTATTGGAATTACCGCAGGTGCTTCCGCTCCAGAAGTCTTAGTCCAATCAGTAGTCAATCGTTTATTAGAATTAGGTGCAACAACAGTTGAAGAACTTGAAGGTTGTGAAGAAAATACGGTATTTGAAGTGCCGAAAGAGTTGCGAATAACAGAAGTGAACTAATAAAAATGTTGGTAGATATGGTGCTACCAACATTTTAATATTGAAATCAGTTACTCTTTGGATTCTCTTAAATCTTTGAGAATACCTATCATATAGCTGATTAATACCACAGAGAATGGTAATCCACAAAGTACAACGGCAGATTGCATTGCATCGAAGCTTCCAGCAAATAATAAACCTACAGAAAGTAATGTAATCACAATAGCCCAGAATATACGTAAACAAACTGGCGCATCTTCAGCATCTTCAGGTAGTTCTTTGGCAGAAAGATTAGAAATCATTACTAGACCAGAATCTACAGGAGTAAGAAACATAACAAATCCCATAAATACAAGTAATGCAATGATAATTTTTGTGAAAGGGAAATAATGCATTAATTCATATAGCATACTTTCTACAGGTTTATTGGAAACAGCAGCAGCGAATTCAGTAGCATTGCCATTAATAACCAAATCCATCGCGATATTACCAAAGACAGACATCCATACTAACGCAAATCCTAGTGGCACAATCATAACGCCTAAAATAAGTTCTTTTATTGTTCTTCCTTTAGAAATTCGAGCTACGAACATACCAACAAATGGTGCCCAAGCAACCCACCAAGCCCAATAGAAAATAGTCCAATCACTTAGCCAATTTGCAGCATTTTTTCCTTCAAACAAATACATATTGAATGTTTTTTGTGTCAGGCTGGATAAGTAATCGCCAATATTTTGTACCAGGCCACCAAGTAAGAATATCGGTTTGCCGTTAAGAAATACGAAAAGCAAAAATGCCACCATAAAAATAATGTTGATATTAGCTAAAAGACTAATCCCTTTCTTTACACCGGTGATTGCGACTAAAGTGGCGATGAGCATCATAAAGATTGTAATACTGACGAGTAAGGTATTGCTTGGTGGGATATCAACTAGATAGCTTAATCCGGAATAAAGTAAGAGTGTTCCCATCCCCAGATTAGTAATTAATGATATAAGCGTTGCAATAATGCCGAATCCATCAACACAATGTCCAGCACAACCATAGATTCTTTCTTTTAAGATTGGATATAACGGGGAACGTAATGCTAAAGGTAAATTTTTACGATAAGCGAAATAAGCGAGAACTACGCCCATCAAAGCATAAAGAGCCCAACCATGTAATCCCCAATGGAGAAAAGTTATCACCATAGCCTCTCTGGCTTGGGCAGCAGTGTTGTGTAGATCTACCGGTGGATGTAAATAATGATCTATTGCCTCAAAGGCACCATAATACAAAATACCTATGCCAATACCTGCTGAAAACAGCATAGAAACCCATGATTTGAAACTAAATTCCGGAGATTCTCCTACTTGAGATAACTGAATATTTTTATATTTTGAGAAAGCTAACCAAAATACAAAAACTAAGCAGCTTGTCATTAATAACACATAATACCAACCCAATGTATCTGAGATCCAAGATTGTATATTACCTAGTGACTCTGCAGTTTTATCAGGAGCTATGACCATCACCACACCAATGATAAGGGAGGTTACTGCTGCAGATAGAAACACAGGATAGTTTAGCTTAAAGCTGTCTTGAAGATGGTTTGAGGCCATATTTGACTACTCCTATTAGTAATGTTTTTGTTACAAAATGTTTCAAAAGTTAATAGTAAGTTAAAAATTTTGGATAAATTTATCTTTTTTTAATTGAACAATCAATCAAAATAAGGTAGATTTTAAAAAATAATTAATACATTGATTTTTATAAGTAGTAGGAGAGATGTATGCCAAAAGTAGGTATGGAGCCAATTAGGCGACAACAATTAATTAACGCCACCATTTATTGCATAGATAAATATGGTATTTCAGATGTGACAATTGCGCAGATAGCTCAAAGAGCGAAGCTATCAACAGGCATTATTAGTCACTATTTTGGTGGCAAGATGGGATTACTAAAAGAGTCAATGCTCGAACTGATGCGTAATTTGCATAATAGTATCGCGGAACGAACCGCATTAGAAAAAGATATTTCTCCTCAACGAGCGATAGAAATTATTGTTGAGTGTAATTTTAGTGATAAGACACATAAATCAATGATGAAAGTTTGGTTGTCATTCTGGGCAATGAGTATGCACCAACCTGAATTACACCGTTTGCAAAAGATTAACGATAACCGCTTATATTCAAACTTATTACACCATTTTAAACAACTTCTTGATAAGGAAAAGGCTGAAAATGCAGCAAGAGGACTGGCTGCACTAATTGATGGACTTTGGTTACATGGCAGTTTACGGACAGAACGTTTTGATGTTGTACAAGCAAGAAAAATCGCTTTGCAATTTTTGGCATCGGTATTAACGGAAAAAGTTAAATAAAACTTGTTATAGAGGAGAAGATAATGCAGTTCGGGCTACAAAAGTTATATATCAATGGTCGATATGTTGATGCTACTAGCGGTAAAACATTTCAGACTATTAATCCGGCTAATGGAGAGGTGCTTGCAGAAGTGCAGATTGCTTCAGAAGCCGATGTAAATGCTGCAATAGCTAGTGCTAAGCAAGCTCAGAAAGTATGGGCAAAATTGACTGCTGTTGAACGGTCAAGAATTTTATTAAAAGCTGTGGAGTTGTTACGTCAATATAATGATGAATTAGCTTTATTAGAAACTTTGGACACCGGAAAGCCTATTTCAGAAACCTCTGCTGTTGATATCGTCACTGGAGCAGATGTTATCGAATATTATGCAGGTTTAGCGCCTGCAATTGAAGGAACGCAAATCCCTCTTCGTGAAACAAGTTTTGTATATACAAGACGAGAACCTCTTGGTGTTATTGCTGGTATTGGAGCATGGAATTATCCAGTACAAATTGCGATGTGGAAACTTGCACCTGCATTAGCAGCAGGTAATACGATGGTATTTAAAGCGAGCGAAATGACACCTTTAACAACATTAAGATTAGCAGAAATTTTAACAGAAGCTGGTTTGCCTGATGGCGTATTTAATGTGATTAATGGAGCTGGCCGAGATATTGGCGATTTCTTAACAAACCATCCAGATATTGCAAAAGTCTCTTTTACTGGCGGTACAACAACAGGTAAACGTGTTTGTGCGTCAGCAACCTCTTCTACTTTAAAAGAAATCACTATGGAATTAGGTGGTAAATCGCCGCTGATTATTTGTGATGATGCTGATTTAGATCGTGCTGCAGATATTGCAGTAATGGCTAATTTCTATAGTTCTGGACAGGTTTGTACTAATGGTACAAGAGTCTTTATTCCGCGAAGCTTAAAATCTCAATTTGAAGAAAAAGTGGTAGAACGTGTTAAGCGTATAAGAATGGGGGATCCGCAAGATCCTAATACCAATTTCGGCCCAGTAGTTGGCTTTAATCACTTGGAAAATGTATTGCGTTATTTAGAACTTGGTAAAAAAGAAGGTGCAACGTTATTAGTTGGTGGTGCGAGGGAAACGTCAGACCATTTTGCACAAGGTGCCTATGTTCAACCAACAGTTTTTACAGATTGTCGTGATGAAATGACAATTGTTAAAGAAGAAATTTTTGGACCTGTTATGAGTATTCTTGTTTATGACGATGAACAAGAGGTTATTAACCGCGCCAATAATACAACTTATGGTTTAGCTGCAGGTGTTGTTACACAAGATTTAAATCGAGCTCATCGTATTATTCATCAATTGGAAGCAGGAATTTGTTGGATTAATAGTTGGGGCGAGTCACCTGCGCAAATGCCAGTAGGTGGATATAAACAGTCTGGAATTGGTCGTGAGAATGGTATCAGTACTTTAGCTCATTATACACAGATTAAATCTGTTCAAATTGAGTTAGGTGACTATGTTTCAGTATTTTAATTTTTAGCACAATATTCTAAAAAGAGAGCATCATATGACAACAAAAGAATTTGATTACATTATTATTGGCGCTGGTTCGGCAGGTAATGTTCTTGCTACTCGTCTAACAGAAGATAGTGATGTTTCTGTATTATTGCTTGAAGCTGGTGGCCCAGATTATCGTTTTGATTTTCGTACTCAAATGCCAGCTGCTTTAGCTTATCCTTTACAAGGAAGAAGATACAATTGGGCATATGAAACTGATCCAGAACCCTATATGAATAACCGTCGAATGCAATGCGGGCGAGGTAAAGGGTTAGGTGGTTCTTCTTTGATTAATGGGATGTGTTACATTCGTGGTAATGCAATGGATTATGATAATTGGGCTGCACAAGATCCTTTATTAAAGAATTGGACTTACCAAGATTGTTTACCATATTTTAAGAAAGCGGAAACCCGAGATATTGGCGGTAATGATTATCATGGAGATAGTGGACCAGTTCGTGTTACTACACCAAAAGCAGGTAATAATATTCTTTATCATGCAATGGTAGAAGCAGGTGTACAAGCAGGTTACTTGCGTACGGATGATTTGAATGGGTATCAGCAAGAAGGATTCGGCCCTATGGATCGGACGGTTACGCCAGAGGGACGTCGTTCTAGTACAGCAAGAGGTTATTTAGATCAAGCACGTGCCAGACCAAATCTTACTATCGTCACTCACGCTTTGACAGATCGTATTCTTTTTTCGGGAAAAAGAGCGATTGGTGTGGCTTACTTACATAAAGAAGAAGCTATGATAGCCCACGCACGAAGAGAAGTGCTGCTATGTGCAGGAGCGATAGCTTCGCCACAAATTTTACAACGTTCAGGTGTCGGACCAAGTGATTTATTACGTTCATTAGATATTCCAGTAGTTCACGATTTACCTGGCGTTGGTGCTAATTTGCAAGATCATTTAGAGATGTATATGCAATTTGAGTGTAAGCAGCCAGTCTCAATTGCACCAGCTTTACAATTACATAATCAAGCGAAAATAGGAGCACAATGGTTATTCTTTGGTAAGGGACTAGGGGCTTCAAATCAATTCGAAGCTGGTGGTTTTATTCGTAGTGATGAACGTTTTGAATGGCCGAATATTCAATATCACTTTTTACCAATTGCAGTAGAATATAATGGTTCTAATCCAATTAAATACCATAGTTTCCAAGCTCACGTTGGTTCTATGCGCTCTCCAAGTCGTGGACGTATTCATGTGAAATCGAAGGATCCAAGACAACATCCAAGTATTCTTTTTAACTATATGTCGACGCAGCAAGATTGGGAAGAGTTTCGTGCGGCAATTAGAATTACTCGTGATATTTTTAGTCAAGCGGCATTAGAACCTTATTGCGGGAAAGAGATTTCACCTGGATTGAAATATCAAACAGATGATGAGTTGGATGAGTTTGTGCGTCAATATGCAGAAACCGCATTCCATCCATCTTGTTCAAATAAAATGGGATCAGATGATATGGCAGTGGTTGATAATGAAGGTAGAGTACATGGAATGGAAGGATTACGTGTTGTCGATGCTTCTATTATGCCAATCATTGTGACGGGTAATTTAAATGCACCGACCATTATGATGGCAGAAAAAATTGCTGATGCTATTCGTGGCAGAGAACCTTTACCACGAGCAAATGTAGATTATTTTAAAGCAAATGGTCGACCAACAAAAAATATTAAAAACTGATTGGTAGAGATAAAGTCATTTTGAGATAAAAAATAGTTGCTAGATATGCTTTCTAGCAACTATTTTATTATATAAATCAATTAGTTTTAGGAAGATTAAACATCATAAGTGGTTGATGCGGTATTACCACCATGGCCTGTCCAGTTAGTGTGGAAGAATTCACCACGAGGTTTATCGGTACGTTCATAGGTATGTGCACCGAAGTAGTCACGTTGTGCTTGGAGTAAGTTAGCTGGTAAACGCGCAGTAGTATAACCATCAAGGAAAGTTAAGGCAGATGCCATACATGGCATTGGTAAACCGATCTCAATTGCTTTCGCCACTACTTTACGCCATGCACTTAAGCAATCTTTTAAGATACCGTTAAAATAAGGATCTGAGCCTAAGAAGACTAAATCTGGGGTAGCGGTATAAGCATCACGAATATTGCCTAAGAATGCACTACGGATGATACAACCTTCACGCCATAATAGCGCAGTATTACCATAGTTAAGATCCCATTGATAGGTTTCAGATGCTTCACGAATAAGCATAAATCCTTGAGCATAAGAGATAATTTTTGAAGCGAGTAGTGCTTTACGAACAGCTTCGATCCACTCTTTTTTGTCGCCATTAACAGCTTGAATATTATCATCAAATAGTTTTGCCGCAGCTAAACGTTGTTCTTTGAAAGAAGACACACAGCGAGCGAATACGGCTTCACTGATCAATGTGAGTGGAATACCAAGATCTAATGCGTTGATACCAGTCCATTTACCAGTTCCTTTTTGTCCTGCGGTATCTAAGATTTTTTCCACTAGTGGTTCACCGTCGCTGTCTTTGTAAGCAAGAATATCTGCAGTAATATCAATCAAATAACTGCTTAATTCTGTTTTTTTCCAGTCACTGAAGATAGTATGCATTTCATCATAGCTGAGGCCTAATCCTTCTTTTAAGAAATGGTAAGCTTCGCAGATTAATTGCATATCACCATATTCGATACCGTTATGCACCATTTTTACAAAGTGACCAGCACCATCTTTACCAACCCAGTCACAGCAAGGTTCGCCAGCAGGTGTTTTCGCTGAAATAGCTTGTAAAATAGGTTTAACGTATGGCCAAGCTTCTTCATTTCCGCCAGGCATAATTGATGGGCCACGACGTGCACCTTCTTCACCACCTGAAACACCAGTACCAATAAAGCGAATGCCTTTTTCTTTTAATGCAGCAACGCGACGGTTAGTATCAGGGTAATTTGAGTTACCGCCATCAATGATAATATCGCCTTCTTCAAGATAAGGTACGAGGCTTTCAATAAACTTATCTACAACTTCACCAGCGCGTACCATTAACATCACCTTGCGTGGTTTTTCGAGTTTATCGACTAAATCTTGTAATGAGTAAGCGCCAATAATGTTAGTCCCTTTTGCAGCACCCTCTAAAAATTCATCAACTTTAGAAGTAGTGCGGTTGTAAGCAACGACTTTAAATCCATGATCATTCATATTGAGGATTAAATTTTGTCCCATTACCGCTAAACCGATAACTCCAATATCACCTTTTTGGCTCATGTTTCTGCTCCTGTATTTTCTTAATAGTTAAATTAGCTATATGTCATAGCTGTGTTTATTGCTATTCTTTTACCCATGCACTAGGGTGTTGGGTAAACCCAATATGAGGATAATAATGTATTGCCTGCGGTGCTGCCATCAGAATTAGTTTGCACCCAGGATCCACATTGTTTTGTAATTCTTGAATTAATTGCCGTCCGATGCCTTGTTTTTGCCATTGCTCACTGACGGCAAGATCGCTTAAATAACAACAATATGCAAAATCGGTAACTGCTCTTGCCGCACCAACTAAAACATCACCATCCCAAGCTGTAATTAAAAGATCGGTATGCGCTAACATTTTTTCTATTCGCTCAATGTCGTCAATTGGACGGCGCGGACCTAAAGTAGTCTGTTTTAATAGCTCAATATATTGTGATGCTGAGATTTTGACATTTGTTTTATAAACGATCATTGTTTTACCTTAGCAATGCAGCCGCTTGTTGGTCTAAATACCACTCAGTTGCTCCTTGTTTAGAAACAATTTTTGCAGCAGGGTAAGGTAACTGTTCTGCGGCAGTAGATTGAATCTCTTTAAGGATTTTCGCTTTACTTTCACCAGTGACAAGATAAGTGATGCGTTTAGCATTTTCAATTAAACGTGCTGTTTTTGAAATACGATATTGCCCACTTTCTGGATGTTGTGCAATGACTGCTAAATTTGGATCAGTAAAGTTAGTATGGTGTGGGAATAATGACGCAGTATGCCCATCAGTTCCCATACCTAGGATAATCCAATCAAAAACAGGTAGATTATTCGCTACGTTTTGTATCTGTTTTAGATCTGCTGTGAAGCGAGTCAGCGCGACTTCTGGTGTTTCTTCACCATAGATACGATGAATATTTGCCGCTGGAATGGCAATATGATCAAACAGTAAACGTTGTACTTCACCGTAATTGCTTTCTGGATCTGTTGGCGGCACGCAACGTTCATCTCCCCACCAAAAATGTAAGTTTTGCCATTGGATTTCGGTGTTATAAGGTGCTTTTGCTAACGTTTGGAATAGCAATTTTGGTGTGCTGCCACCAGATAGTGAAATGTGGACTGGATGACCTAATTCACTATAACGCTTAAATTCTGCTGCGATATGCTCGACTGCTGCTTGAGCAGTCGCAAAAATTTGATAATTCATATTAAAGTTCACAATAGTTAGTATCAGTTAGATTTTTACATGGAAAACGCCATTCACGTTGGCTATTGCTCATTAATTTATCTGCGGCTTCTGGTCCCCAAGTACCGCAAGCATAACCATGAATTTTAGGTGTACCAGCTTTGTAATCTAAGATTGGTTGTACAAATTTCCATGCAGCTTGTACCGCATCACTACGAGTGAATAAGGTAGCATCGCCATTTAGCGCATCAAGCAATAAACGTTCATAAGCTGAGAAGAGGTGTCCTTCAGCAATTGAATCATAGTGGAAATCCATTGCGACTTCTTTTGCTTTAAAACCAGAACCAGGTTGTTTTAAGCCAAAGCTCATCACAATACCTTCATCAGGTTGAATGCGAATAATCAATTTATTTTCTGGTGCATTCATATTAAAGACAGGATGTGGTGTTTTCTTGAAATGAATAACAATTTCAGTAACACGAGTTGGCATTCGTTTACCACTACGTACATAGAAAGGCACACCACTCCAACGCCAGTTGTCAATGGTTAAGCGCAGTGCAACATAAGTTTCAGTGCGAGATTGTGGATCAACACCTTTTTCTTCACGATAACCAGGTAATTCGACACCTCGCACTTTAGAGCGAGTGTATTGCCCTAATACGAGATTTTCTTCCAGATTTTCTGGTGTTAATGGGTGTAAACTTTGTAGCACTTTCACCACTTCATCACGCATTGATTTTGCGTTGATGACGGCAGGGCTTTCCATTGCAACTAATGCTAAAACTTGTAGTAAATGGTTTTGGAACATATCACGCATTGCCCCTGAACCATCGTAATAACCACCGCGTTCTTCAACACCTAATGCTTCAGCACCGGTGATTTCTACATAGTCAATATAGTTTCTGTTCCATAATGGCTCGAATAGACCATTAGAGAAACGCAATACTAATAGATTTTGTACCGTTTCTTTACCAAGGTAATGGTCAATACGGTAGATTTGATGTTCTGCAAAAGATTGGTGAATTTTATCGTCTAGCTCGATAGATGATTGTAAATCATAACCAAAAGGTTTTTCGACAATTAAACGTTTCCACCCTTCTGATTCGTCATTGAGTTGATGTGCAGCTAAACATTCCGGAATAACGCCATATAAGCTTGGTGGTGTTGATAAATAGTAAAGCACATTATGCTGGCAATTATGACGGAAATTAATTTCGACAAGTCTATTTTTAATTTTTGCATAATCATTCACATTTTGTGTATCAATGGCTTGATAATAGATATGTTGTAAAAAGGCTTCTAAAATCCCTTCATTGACTTTTTCATTTTCAATTAGACTTTGACGTAATTTATCGCGGAAAGCGGTATCGCTGTATTCAGTTCGACTGACACCAAGAATGGCAAAGTCATCGGAAAGTTGTTCATTTTCAAAGAGTTGGTACAGTGCAGGGATTAATTTACGATGAGTAAGATCGCCTGACGCACCAAAAATAACAATGCTATTATTTTCTGGTTTTTGCATATTCTTAAGTTCCTACTTATAACTGCTGTAACTTCCTTTAGTGTTATCATCTTACGGATAAATCGCATTAACGCTAATCGGTTTTATCTAAAGTAGTGATAACTATTGTTGTAATAAAATTTGTTGCCAATCCCATTGGCGATCGCCAACCATAATGAAATGTGGATTCACAAAGGTTTCGCGTTGATTATATGTGAGTGGTTGCTGTGAAAGCGCGAAAACGTCACCGCCGCTTTCTTGTAAGATCAGTTCTGCTGCTGCGGTATCCCATTCGCCTGTATCACCCAAACGAATATAGCAGTCACATTGTTGTCGTGCAACTAGTGTACTTTTTAAGCCGCTAGAACCATAAGTAATAAATTGATAATTAAATTTAGGATTTAGCGTTGCGAGTACTTTTTGTTGATTTGTGCTTTTACCAACTGCAATGGTTATCGGTTGTTTAGGATTAAACGGATGGCGACTATCTAAGCGAGAACGTTGCTGATCTTGTATAAAAAATGCTCCCTGTCCTTTAATGGCGTAGAAAGTCTGTTTTAATTCAGGCGCATGGATGATACCGATGACTGGACGCTGGTTTTCTATTAATGCAATTAATACGGAAAATTGATCAGTTCTATTGATAAATTGCTGAGTACCATCTAATGGATCAATTAACCAATAACGTTGCCATTGTTTACGCTCTTCTAGTGAAATTGCACAATTTTCTTCAGAAAGCACTGGAATAGTAGGATCAATCTCTTGTAATGCTTGCATTAAATAACGACTGACAGCTAAATCTGCCTCAGTAACAGGCGTTTTATCCTCTTTAATTTTGATAGCAACTTTATGCTGATAAAACATCTTTAATTGTTCACCTGCTTGATAGGCAATGTTTAAAGCGTGTTCAAGCAGAACTGATAATGGTTGCATAGTTACCTCATTAACGTTGAGCCAAATGTTTTTTCAACAAGAACAGTGCGGAAAGATTACGTGCTTCATTAAAATTAGGATCATCCAGTAATTCATCAATTTTAGTTAATGGATGACGTACTAATTGTAGCGCTTCTGGTTCATCTCCCTGTAAGCGGCTAGGATAAAGCGACTCAGCCAATAAAATGTGCATAGGATTGTTCATATAACCAGGCGAACTGATTAGGGTTCTTAGTAAAGTAAATTTGTGAGCACCGAAACCAATTTCTTCTTGTAATTCTCGATTAGCACTTTGTTCAGGTGCTTCCCCAATTTCCATTAATCCTTTTGGGAAACCTAACTCATATTGTTCAGTACCAACAGCATATTCGTAGGTTAATAACAAATTTTGTTGATCGTCAATGGCAAGAATCATAACTGCGCTGCGGCTTGCTGGTTTAAAACGCTCATAGGTGCGTAGTTCTCCATTTGAAAAGCGCAGATCAATCGCTTGGATCTCAAAAAGACGTGACTTAGCTGCAAGACGAATCGCTAAAATATCCGGTTTTTTCATAAAAAATTCCACCTCCGCACGATTTTTTTGTTGTGATAATTGATGTGCTTTGTTTTACAAAAAACGAGAGTAACGATACCATAATTACTCCAATTATTCGAACGCTTAGTCGGTAAATTTGTGAGAGAGCGGATGAGAAAAGAGAAACAACAACAGGAAGAACAAGAGGCCTACCGTTTAGATAAATGGTTATGGGCGGCACGTTTCTATAAAACACGTACGTTAGCACGAGAAATGGTAGATGGTGGAAAGGTTCACTATAATGGACAACGCGCTAAACCGAGTAAAGAAGTTGAAATTGGCGCGATGATTAAACTTAGACAAGGCAATGAAGAAAAAGAGATTGAAGTGCTTGGCTTGTCAAATCAACGTAAAGCTGCTCCGATTGCTCAACAACTTTATCGTGAAACAGAAGAAAGTATTAAAAAACGTGAACAAATTGCGTGGGCAAGAAAAGCTAATGCGTTATCTATGCCGAATCCAGAACGACGACCAAATAAAAAGGAACGTCGAGATCTCCTTAAATTTAAATACCAACAATAACTTATGGCAAAATCAAATTATATTACCCGCACAGGTTGGAACACATTAGATCAAGAACTTAAATATTTATGGAAAGTGGAACGACCGCAAGTTACCCAAGCTGTATCAGATGCCGCAGCGTTGGGCGATCGTAGTGAAAATGCGGAATACATTTATGGTAAACGGCGTTTACGCGAGATCGATCGTCGAGTACGTTTTTTAACTAAGCGTTTAGAAGTGCTACAAATTGTGGACTATCATCCACGACAAGAGGGAAAAGTCTTTTTCGGTGCTTGGGTTGAGTTAGAAAACGAAACTGGTGAGATTAAGCAATATCGTATTGTGGGTTGTGATGAATTTGATCCAGCGAAGAATTGGATTTCGATTGATTCTCCTGTAGCGAGAGCGTTGATTGGTAAAGCGGTTGACGATGAAGTAACTGTTGAAACGCCGGCAGGAAAAGTATTGTTATACATTAATCGGATTTGGTATGAAAAAGGGAGCGGATTATAAGATCCGCTCGATCAAAATAGGCTGATATTTTTTCTGGTTTTTTAAATGTTGGTTAATCAATTTCACTCCTAAAAAAGCTAGGGTGGTGGTGATAAGAGTAAAGAGAATATTTTGCCACTCTTGGTTAAACCAATAATTGCCTAGTAATACACTAAGGATTAATACTGTTAATGGGATAGTGTAGGCAATGAAGGCGAGTCGTAGTAAAGATTGTTCTGGCAAACCAATTTCGACCATTTCACCGATTTTCATTGGACGAGAACAAGGAAAGGTAAATTGGTATCTGGTTGATTTTCCAGTTAGTTCTGTAAGTGCAGCTGTACCACAACTTGCTTTGGCGGAGCAACCGCCACAACCTTGATTAGCTTGGCATTCAACAGTAACTACACCGTCTTGATAGGCAATCACAGTAGCTTTTTCAGTGATCATTTAGCACTCTCCTTAAATTTTACATCTTGTACGATACGGCGTGCTGTCGTTAGTGGAATTTGTCCTACTAATACGACGGTTTTGTTATTAACTACTTCAGCATAAAGAGTATCAATTCCTTGGCGCCACGCTTCATTGATTGGCATATCGTTTTTCTCTAATAGATAGAGTGAGAAGGAGAATAAGCCGTCACTATATAGTTGAGTTTGAATTGATGGCGATAAACCGTCAGAGTGAAATTTGATTAATTTAAAGCCTTTGGGTAACCAAGAAGGCTGCCAGTTATAGTCGGTTGTATTCGGGCTATAAATAGTGATTGCTGGCGGTTGTTTGAGTTGTTTTGCGGTATCAATTAATGTTTGTGGCTCAGATAATTCATCAAGAGTGATCACTTTAAATTGCGATAAGGTGGTGCCGCTACGATCCACAACTTCACCTTTCAACGGTAAATGTGATTCTTCGTCGATCCAGATAGTATAAGCGTAACGAAACTCATCCTTGGGCATTAATTTAATAATATTGGCAATTCTATTAGCAATACGATCTTTACCGAATGGAATAAAATCATAATATTGAGCGAGTTGTTTAAAGTCGCTATACACAACGCTTGGTAATGAATCAATCATATTTTCGCTACGAATACTAAAAGGAGCGTAATTAGCAGAAAAATAGCTGATAGTATTGCCTTTTTGCCAAATTTCTGTTCTTGGACCATCTAAATAAAGCAGTTGTGAATAGTTGGTTTGTTGATCATAAGCATGACGATAACTTAATGCATAATTATCGTTTTCTTCACCATAGGTAAACGTTAAAGAATAGTTTTGTTGCTGAAAAGCGTTTTTCATTTGCATTAAACGCTCAATTGGTTGCTCGATCTCTGTAGTGGCGGAAACACTGAAAGATAATAGACCATTAATCACCAACAAGATGCTGGTTTGACGTAACTTCTGAAACATATTGAACCTATGATTTTCTACAATAATGTTTATTTAAACAGATTGTATTACAAAAACAACATCACCACCAAAAGGTGGTGATGTATTTGAATTGGGCGGATAAATTATTCTGCTTTTGAATCAGAATATAAACGACGTTGTAATTGATAATTTTGCAGGATTTCATTAAGTCGTTTATTTTGTTGTTCAAGTTGTTCTTTACTTGGCACATTTTTGTGCGAAACGTTATAACTTACTTCTTGCACTGATTGAGTGAAAGGCAAAGTTTGTAACGCTGGTGAAATAGTGACATCACTATTTTTATCTTTATTTAGATTTTGAATACTAAATACAGCAATTAAACAAACGCTTGCTGCCACTGCAGTTTGTAAAATTGGTGCGAAATATTTTCTTGTTTTGGCGAAGAAAGATTGTTTTGGAATTACAACCTGTTCTGGAGTTGGTTGTTCTTTTAACTGAATTACTGGCTCATCTTCAATGAGTTTTGCCATTTTTTCAGTGAAAGATGCATCAAGAATGATGTTACTTTCATTACGCATTACTGCACGAGCAATATGCAAAGTTGTCCATGTTTTTTGCAATTCTTGGTCTTGGCAAAGATCTTCAACGAAGTCACGTCTGACTTCCTCACCATCCATATAAGCTGAAAGTTGTTCTTTGTGTTGCATAATTTTCCGCCCTTTCATTCAAATCCTAGTGTTTTATTAACGGTGCTAATTGGTTTTCAATGAATTCTCGTGCTCTAAAAATTCTAGAACGCACAGTTCCAACAGGACAATCCATTATTTCGGCAATCTCTTCATAACTCATGCCTTCAAGTTCACGTAATGTGATAGCTGTTTTTAACTCATCAGGAAGAGAATCAATTGTTTTGAACACAATATCTTTTAATTCATCCGATAATGTCAAATTTTCTGGCGTATCAATATTACGCAATCTTGAGCCTATTTCATAACTTTCTGCATCTTCCGCTAAAAGATCTTCTGTTGGAGGACGTCTTCCTTGCGTCATTAAGTAATTTTTAGCGGTATTGACTGCAATGCGATAAACCCAAGTATAAAAAGCGCTTTCTCCACGAAACGATTCTAAAGATCGATAGACTTTAATAAAAGTTTCTTGAACAACATCTGGGATATCGTTTGCTGATACATAACGCGTTAACAATCCAGCAACTTTGTTTTGATAACGGGCAACCAACAAATTAAACGCTTTTTTATCACCTTGCTGTGCTTTTTCAACTAAAATTTGATCTGTTAGTTCTTCACTCATGTAAGTGAAATCTCCATTCCTTCATTAATCTAACAGCTTCCTTGTTGTTACAGCAAGCAGTGCATCGAAGCGTTAGAGTTCGATTTTTGATAAAAGTTCAAAAATTTTTAATAATTTTTGGCTTATGAAAATGTAGGTAGTTTTTGTTTTATCAAGTCAACCATCTCTTGTAAGGGTTGAGTAGGTGCTTTTTCTTGGTTCATTAACCAACGAAATAACTGAGGATCAGTATAGGTAAGTAATTCAATAAAAATATCTTTTTGTTCATCAGACAGTTGATCAAAAACATTTTTATAAAATGGCATGATCATTTTATCTAACTCCAACATACCGCGCCGACAGTCCCACTCAATTCGTAATTTATTATATTGTTTCATTTTCTTTATTTTCACTGTTTGAATTACTAGGACGTTATATTAGCAATTTTTGCTAAGGATAATGAAGAAGAATTAGTAGAGAATTATGATTGTTTGTTAAAATAGGGAACTAATTCCACAAGATCAAAACCGAGGTGAATTATCGAAAGCTGGCAGCGCGGGTTTGTATTACACCGCAGAGAATATAGCGAAACAAGCCTATTAGTAGATGTATTTACTGAAAATGTTGGCTGTATTACGCTGCTTGCTAAAGGTGCAAGAGCGAAGCGTTCTCCACTTAAAAGCTTATTGCAGCCTTTTACACCATTATTATTGCGTTGGAGCGGTCGAGGACAGCTAAAAGTGTTAACGAAAGCGGAAGCGATTTCAGGTACTTTACCAATGAAAACGGTAGCTCTATATAGTGGTTTTTATGTCAATGAACTTATTACCAGAACATTAGAACATGAAACAGCTTATCCTGATTTATTTGAAGAATATTTACGCTGTTTAATGGGATTGGCTGCACATGGAGATGAAGTTGAAGCAATTTTACGTCGTTTTGAGTTTATCCTGTTGAAATCATTAGGCTATGGTGTTGATTTTGAACATTGTGCGGGTAGTGGTGAAATTGTATCCGATAATATGACTTATCAATATCGTGAAGAAAAAGGTTTTATTGCCTCATTATTGCAGGATAATTTGACTTTTTATGGGCGTGATTTGCGAGCTTTTGCAAAATTGGAGTTTACAGAAAAAGAAACATTGCAAGCGGCTAAGCGTTTTACTCGATTAGCTTTGAAGCCTTATCTAGGTGGTAAGCCATTAAAAAGTCGAGAATTATTCCAGCAACATTTGAACATTTTATATCCTAACTGATTCATTTTAATTATGGTTCTATTTTATAACGCACCGACAAAAACACCTCAAAGAAAAAAAACACAAACAGCCACCATCACTAACCTTGATTATCAAGGGTTAGGTGTTGCCAAAGTCGCAGGAAAAACATGGTTTATAGAGAATGGTTTGCCTGAAGAAAATGTGCAGTTTGTCGTAAGCGAAGAGAAACGACAATATGGTATTGGTAAAGCAGTAAAGTGGCAAAATAAATCGCCAATAAGACGAGAGCCATTATGTTCATTTTATGGACAATGCGGCGGTTGCCAGATGCAACATATCGTGATTGAGGCACAACGACAAACCAAGCAGCGCGCTTTACTTCATCAATTGTGGAAAATTGCACCGGATTTGCAAATGGAACTGATGATTGCAGATGATGAATGGCACTATCGCCGTCGCGCAAAATTTAGCTTGCAATATTCAACTGTAACGAAATCAGTAGAGTTTGGTTTTCGTCAACAGCAAAGTAATCAGTTAGTTGCAGTGACAGATTGTCCGATTCTAGTACCACAACTTTCACAACTCTTATCTCCATTAAGGGAGTTGTTTCAATTATGGCAGCAACCGAAAAGATTAGGGCATATTGAGTTAGTGGCGGCGGATAATGGTGTAGCTTTATTGTTGCGTCATCTTGGATCGTTATCTGCTACTGATGAACAAAATTTACGGCAGTTCGCAACACAACACCAGTTAATGCTGTTTGTTAGTGAAGCCGATAATCAAGTTGCTAATTGGACATCACAGCATCCTTATTATCAGTTAGGTCAGCTGCAGTTACAGTTCGATGTTCGTGATTTTATCCAAGTTAATCCAATCATTAATCAACGTATGGTGCAAACTGCATTAGCGTGGTTGGAATTATCTGCTAAAGATCGTGTCTTAGACTTATTTTGTGGTATGGGAAATTTTAGTTTGCCTTTAGCACAGTATGCTGAATATGTCGTTGGCATAGAAGGTGTAGCAGATATGGTTAGCAAAGCTAGCGCAAATGCAGCAAGGAATCAGATGAGGAATGTGGCATTTTATCAAACAGATCTCTCAGCTTCATTTGCTGATAAAGCGTGGGCAGCGGAACACTTTAATAAAGTGTTATTAGATCCACCTCGAGCTGGCGCTTTGTTTGCTCTGAATCATATTGTTGAATTGCAACCGGAAAGAATATTGTATGTTTCCTGTAATCCAGCAACATTAGTACGTGATATTCAGATTTTAGTAGAGCATGGCTATCGTCTAGTGAAAGCGGCGATGATAGATATGTTTCCACAAACAGGCCATATGGAAAGCATGGTATTACTGGTGAAATAGACGATAAGTAATAAAAGGGCAAATTCGCTAATGTAAGGTTTTAATCTTGTCTGCAAAGAGAGATATATTGTAATTACAGTTTGTACTTAACGTGGTGAGGATGCATTGATGAGATACGTGAAATATAGTGTTGTAGAACTTTTACAAGTAACAGAAAAAGAATTCCTTACTACTTTATTTTGGCATACAGAACGTAAAACTTTATCTGAAAGATCACTTGACGATGAGGATAAAATTAACTCGTGGCGTGATTGTTTATACTTTTTTAAAAGAGTTTTATCTGAATATCCTCTACTTACTAATATTGCTCAAGTACCGATCTGTTTTGAATACAATATTTTTGATGGTACTTGGATTGATGCTCTGATCGTTTGTCATAATAAATTGATTATTTTGGAATTCAAAAGCGGTAACGATTGCCGCTATGAGACTTTAATTTCACATAGATCACAGCTGTTAGGTTACTACAATAAAATTACTCGTTGTAATCGTGTTATTTGGGAAGAGTTAAAGAAAAATCCGCAATTCACTGTTGAAAAATATCTTGTATATACAAATCCGGCGATGAGCGAGAAATTAGAACGATTGGAGTATATTAAAGTTACGGATGAGTTTATTGATGTATTAGCAGTGATAACAGCTGCAGCAGATGATGATAGAGTTGCGCAATTATTAGAGTTTGTTGTTGAGCTTGATATAACAACGACAGGCGTGATGAGAGATATCCTGAATCAGAAAATTTTGAGTGAAATGTATGTTCAAGATGATAATGTGATGGCTTGTGCACGAATTGTTGATGACATACAAACTCAGATAGCAGAGAGAAATCTTAATCTTATTTTTATTAAAGGCGCGCCAGGAGCCGGCAAAACGGGTACAGCATTTAGTTTATTAGAGAAATACCTTAGTGATGGCGCTAAGTATGTTACAGGTAATGGTAATTTATCCGCCATTTTTAGCCAAATGATACGTGAAGACCATATTGTTGGTACTGAAGCAGCCGCAGTGGGATCGTTGCATAACTTATATGACGTACAAAAATTTTGTGCTAAGTATCAAAATGGTTCTAGCAAAGAAAATCTAGCCTTGAGTAAAAATAGACTCTTAATTATTGATGAAGCACAGCGTGTATGGAATCCATTGCAAATTGCGTTAGCAAAAAAGAATCACCTAAACGACGAACAAAAAGCCTTTATTATCGAGAAAGAAGTCTCGGAGGCTATGTTAGTACTAAGAGCGGTGTGTGGGGCGGTTCATAAAGACAATCTTAGTCGTACTATTGTTTTCTTATTGGGTTCTGGACAAGAGATTTATTTAGGTGAAGAAGATGGTGAGAAATATATTAAGAAAGCGATAGCGCATTTAAAAGGATTACCATTATCTAAAGAGATTCATATCAATATTTATGTGCCTACTGAAGAAATGCAAAAAGAGTATGCGCCGTTAGGACATAGTTGTTATGTGGAACCGGGATTATTGCTGAATAAGAACAAAAGAAATATTAACAGTGAAACTGCTATCGAATTTGTTAATGCCATTGTTGAGAATAAATTACCTAAATTAGATGCTTCTGTGAAAGATGCATTTTATGTTTTTAATGATTATTTAGCTTTGTTGAGTGCAGTCACTGAGGTGAATACAGGTGCTTTTTCGGTTGGGATTGTTGCAAATGGTTTTGATACATTAGTTCGTTGGGAAAAGAATCAATATGGTAGAAATTGTCCCATTTCGTATCTTAAATTGGCTGGACAGGAGATTTTGAATATTAGCAATGATCAGTTGAAAGCATTTTATCTTGATAAGTTATGCAATAATCTTTCGACGTTTGCTAGCCAATTTAATTGTCAAGGTTTAGAGCTTGATTATGCAATTGTCGTATGGGGTAGAAAAATGCTACGTCGAGATAATAAATGGATTTTTTCAAATGAGAAAGTAAATGCTATCGACAACTATTGTAATCAACTCAAGGTGTTAAAAACTAAATATCCACAACTGGAATCGGTATTAAAGTTTAATCAAGAACAGATACAAGAGACTTTTATTAGAAATTGTTATCGCGTCTTACTGACTCGAGCGAGAATTGCCACCTATATTTATGTGGAAGATCAGGAAACAAGCGATTATTTACAGAATATTTTGTTGGGATAAAAAAATGAAAGTAGTACGAGTCGTTGCCGCAGTTATTCGTCAAGAGGATCATGTTTTTGCTACTGCTAGAGGGTACGGAGAGTTTTGTGGGCAATGGGAATTTCCAGGTGGCAAAATTGAAGAAAGTGAGACACCACAACAAGCCTTAATTCGTGAAATAAAAGAAGAACTTAATGTCGATATTGCGGTCGGAGAGTGCATTGATACGATCGAATATGATTATGCAACATTTCATCTATCTATGGATTGTTTTTGGGCCACCATCATTAATGGACAATTAGAACTGAAAGAGGCGCAAGCGGCTAAATGGTTGTCAAAAGTGGATTTAGATTCAGTTACGTGGTTACCGGCGGATATTTTATTGATTGATAAAATTAAGAAGATTTTATAAGTGGATTTGTATAAAATATGAACATCATTTGGAGTTTTTCTTGAAGTGAAGATTATTCATAAAAAACATAGATTCAACAAAGGAATTGATATATTTTAAGAAAATAATTTAATCATTTTTTGAGTGATTAAGAGAGATCTAAGATAGGGCAGCAATCTTCTTGAAAAGAATTAAAAAGCGTGAATTTTGCTGAAAATTTAGACATATAATCAAATACAGGAACGGAAAGATGGTTGCAGTAAGAGAAACACATTTAACGAATTTAAAGAGTTTTGTTTTTGATGAATGGTTAAATAATCTAGCAATCACGCCACGAACAAAAACAGCTTTAACTCAAGCCTGGCAATATCTTGAACCGAAAATAGCGCAAAATGAATACGCTAAAGATATTTTGTCTAGCAGTATTGAAATGGTGTCGATCCTGACTGAATTAAATATGGATGATAGTACGTTAGTTGCGGCGCTATTTTTCCCATTAGTCGAAAATAAAATTATTTCATTAGAAGATTTGCAGCTTGAATTTGGTAAAACGATTGAACGTTTAGTGCGTGGTGTGTTTGAAATGGATAACATCCGCCAACTCAATACTAATCGTGGCGCAGATAGTGTGCAAATCGACAATATTCGCCGTATGTTATTAGCAATGGTGGAAGATTTCCGTTGTGTGGTAATTAAATTAGCGGAACGTATAACCTTTTTACGTACCGCAGATAGTCGCGTTAGTGAAGAAGATAAAGTGCTAGCGGCGAAAGAGTGTTCAAATATTTATGCACCATTAGCTAATCGTCTTGGTATCGGTCAACTCAAATGGGAGTTGGAAGATTATTGTTTCCGCTATTTGCATCCAGCCCAATATCGTCATATCGCTAATCAATTACATGAGCGTCGTTTAGATCGTGAACAATATATTCAAGATTTTGTTAAAGAACTGACGGGTTATTTGAAAGAAAGTATTAGTGATGTTGAGGTGTATGGTCGTCCAAAACATATTTATAGCATTTGGCGCAAAATGCAGAAGAAAAATTTGGCATTTGGCGATCTATATGATGTGCGAGCGGTAAGGGTCATCGTACAAAAATTGCAAGATTGTTATGCCGCATTAGGGATTGTACACACCCACTTTAAACATTTACCGAAAGAGTTTGATGATTATATTGCTAATCCGAAACCAAATGGCTACCAATCTATTCATACCGTCGTATTAGGGCAGGGCGGTAAACCGATAGAAGTACAAATTCGTACACAAAAAATGCATGATGATGCTGAGCTTGGTGTTGCAGCGCATTGGAAATATAAGGAAGGTGCAACGGCAGGACGCAGCGGTTATGAAGAAAAAATCGCTTGGTTACGTAAATTATTAGCATGGCAAGATGATTTGGCTGATTCTGGCGAAGTGTTGGCAGAAATGCGTAGTCAGGTGTTCGATGATCGAGTTTATGTGTTTACACCAAAAGGCGAAGTAATTGATTTACCAACCGGTTCTACACCATTAGATTTTGCTTATGCTATTCATAGTGAAATTGGGCATCGCTGTATTGGTGCGAAGGTCGCTGGACGCATTGTACCTTTCACCTACCAACTGCAAATGGGTGATCAAATTGAAGTGATTACACAAAAAAATCCAAACCCAAGTCGTGATTGGCTGAATCCAAATTTAGGTTTCGTACATACTGCACGCGCCAGGGCAAAAATTCACGCTTGGTTTAAGAAATTGGATCGCGATAAAAATGTGCCTGCTGGACGTGAAATGTTGGAAAGTGAAATGAATCGCATTGGTTTAACCCAAAAACAGATCGAACAGTATGCATTACCGCGCTATAACCTACGCAATATGGAAGATCTGTATGCTGGTATTGGTGGTGGCGATATCAAATTAAATCAATTGATTAACTTTTTACAAAGTAAGTTATTAAAGCCATCAGTTGAAGAAATTGATGAAGAGATTCTCAAACATATTTCCAATAAATCTGCCAATAATAGCCAACAACAAAAAGAGAAGAAAAAAGGTCATGTTGTCGTTGAAGGCGTAGGCAATTTAATGCATCATATCGCGCGCTGCTGTCAGCCAATTCCAGGAGATGATATTGTCGGTTATATCACGCAAGGGCGTGGTATTTCTATTCACCGTTCAGATTGTGAACAATTAGCGGAATTACAAGCGGCAAACCCTGAACGTGTGGTGGAGGCGTTATGGGGAGATAGTTATTCTTGTGGCGTACACGTTGGTATTCGTATTATTTCTAGCGATCGTAATGGTCTATTGCGTGATATTACAACGGTATTGGCTAATGAGAAAGTGAGTGTATTGGGCGTAAGCAGCAGAAGCGACACTAAACGGCAGATTGCTACAATTGATATGCAGATTGAGCTCAATAATGTACAAATGTTAAGTAAGATTTTATCGCGTTTAGCGAAATTAGATGATGTGATCGAAGCTAAACGTATTACCAATTAACAAGGATTATTATGGAAAAATATACTGGTCTGACGCATTTCTTTAAGGCAGCCAAATATTCAATGCAAGGATTAAAAGCGGCGTTCAAACACGAAGCCGCTTTTCGTCATGAAGTTGGTGTGGCAATTATTTTGTTGCCATTAGCATTTTGGTTAGGAAAAACCAAAATTGAAATTGCTCTAATGGTAGCTTCAGTATTGATGGTTTTTGCGGTTGAGTTATTAAACAGTGGTTTAGAAGCAATAGTGGATCGTGTTGGTAAGGAATACCACGAACTCTCCGGTAGAGCAAAAGATCTCGGCTCAGCAGCTGTATTTATTGCGATGGTAACTTGTGGTTTAGTGTGGTTGATTATTTTATTAGGATAAATTATGCAAAATCTTGGAACAAATTTGCAGCCTTATCATACTTTTGGCATTAAAGCACAAGCGCAGCAGATTTTGCAAATTGAAACCAAAGAAGAACTATGCCAAGTATGGCAACAGTATCAGCAACAGCAAGTACCAATCTTATTGCTTGGTGAGGGCAGTAATGTCTTATTTATTGAAGATTTCGCGGGTGTTGTATTACTGAACCGCATCAAAGGGATTGAATACCATCAAGATGAAAATTACCACTATTTAAGCGTTAATGCCGGCGAAAATTGGCATCAATTTGTCGAATATTGTGTTGAACGCAATATTGGTGGTTTAGAAAATTTGGCTTTGATTCCCGGTTGTGTCGGTTCATCACCAGTACAAAATATTGGTGCTTATGGTGTTGAGTTAAAAGATGTTTGCGAATCTGTTGATGTAGTTGAATTAGCTACTGGAAAACAATTTTCCCTTAGTAATCAACAATGTCAATTTGCTTATCGTGAGAGTGTTTTTAAACATCAGTATGCACAAGGGTATGCAGTTATTGCAGTGCATTTTAAATTGGCAAAAAATTGGCAGCCAGTGTTAAGTTATGGCAATCTTGCTGACTTAGATACAAAATCTGTTACTCCTAAACAAGTTTTTGAACAAGTTTGTTTAACCCGCAAAAGCAAATTACCTGATCCTAAATTGATTGGTAGTGCAGGTAGTTTTTTTAAAAATCCTGTGGTGAGTAGTGAGCAATTTAACCAACTTTACCAGCGCTATCCAACTATGCCGCATTACCCACAAGCTGACGGCTCAGTGAAATTAGCTGCGGGTTGGTTAATTGATCAATGCGGTTTAAAAGGGTATCAATTAGGTGGTGCAGCGGTACATGATAAGCAAGCTTTGGTATTAATTAATAAAGATAATGCAACAGGAAGAGAAGTTGCAGCATTAGCGAAGTATATCTGCCAGCAAGTGGCAGAGCGGTTTTCGATTCAATTATCCCCAGAAGTAAGATTTATTGGTAAGAGTGGTGAAGTCGCATTTGATGAGGTTAAATAAGCAAAGACCGAACACTTAAACGTTCGGTCTTTTACTTATCAAGCAAGCTGTTTCTCACCTAACAACTCAATTAAATTTTGCATTAATAAAGATACTTCACCAGTCATCAAGACAAAATCGGCATCAAAGCGTTGTGCTACATCTTCCTTGAGAATGTCATCGTTTTTCTCTTTGACCATATCGGCAAATTTGATTCGTTTTAATGAAGCGTCTTCATATAGCACAAAAGAAAAGTGATTTTCCCAGTCTAATGCTAGTTTTGTCACAACTTTACCAGCAGCTAAATGACCTTGAATATCTTGTTCATAAAGATCTTGGTTTTTGCAGCGAATACTTGAGCCGGTATTGAGATCTTTAAATTCCCCTTCTTCTAAACAGGTTAGCCATTGAGGTAATTGATCTTTTAATAACCAGTCGGTCATTGCCATAGATAATTCTTCAGCAAAAGAGAAAGGAATAACAGGCAAAGAACCTAATGATTTACGTAGTAACGCCAACACATCTTCTGCTCGCTTACTAGAAGCGGCATCGACATAAATTAGATCATTGGTGGTATCAATCCATAGTGCAGTACGTTGATGACGACTAAAAGCACGAGGCAGTAAAGTAGCAATAACATCATCTTTTAATGCCTGTTTTTCTGTTTTTTTCAGTTTACGTTGTTGAGCTTCTTCCAGTTTTTGAATGCGATTATCTAAAGTTTCTTTGATGACTGGGGTTGGTAAGATTTTTTCTTCACGATGAGCAACTAAAAGAAAATGCCCGCCGGCAGTAAAGTAAAGTTGGTCACTGGTGCTTAATGGCGGCTGCCAGCCAAATTTACTATGATCGCTTGAACCACAAGGGGTAAATTCTTGTTGTGCAAGACTATTTTGTAATGCTTCTGACGACCAATCTAGTTTTTTGGTAAGACGATAGACAAGAATATTTTTGAACCAATACATAGGTGTTTCCTTTGATTTATATTATTATATTGCGCTTATTGTAACTTGATTAAGGGAGAAAATCCTATGCAACAGAAGAAGATTGCGTTTATTGGCGGCGGTAATATGGCGAGCGCCATTGTGTTTGGTTTATTGGCAAAAGGATATGTAGCAGAAAATATTATTGTTTGTGAACACAATCCAGATAAACATCATGGCTTTAATGAAAGAGGCGTGTTTACAACCTTGTCAGCAATAGATGCCGTAAAACAAGCAGATGTGGTGTTATTGGCAGTAAAACCACAAAATATGCAAGAAGCGTGTGAGGCTTTTCAACAATTAGATTTGCAAAATAAATGGATTATCTCAATTGCAGCAGGAATTTCTGTGAGTGCTTTACAACGTTTCTTACCAAGTGCGCAACAGTTTGTACGTGTGATGCCAAATACACCGGCATTAATTTCAAAAGGGATGTCAGGTTTGTTTGCAACTCCAGCAGTGACCACAGAATTTAAAAATTATGCGACAGGATTATTTGAAGCAGTGGGTAAAGCGTGCTGGGTAGAAAAAGAGTCTGATATTAATACGATTATTGCAGCATCAGGCAGCAGCCCTGCGTATTTCTTCTTATTTATGGAAGGAATGCAAAAAACGTTGATTGAGATGGGATTAACTGAACAACAAGCACGTTTATTAGTGCAGCAATCTGCGTTAGGTGCGGCAGAAATGGTGGTGGCTAACCCTCATACTTCAATCGAAACATTAAGACAACAAGTAACCTCAAAAGGCGGTACAACTGCTGCGGCGATTAATGTCTTTCAACAACAACATTTAGAAGAAAATATTAAACAAGCGATGCAAGCTGCAATCGATCGTGCTGAAGAAATGGAGAAATTATTTTGATCAAAGTTCGTTCAGAGTATTGGCTGGTTCTGAATTATCTTGGTTATTTTTGTGCTTATGGCGTATTTGTGCCATTGATTCCAGTATGGCTGCAAACACAATCTTATTCCGATGAAAATATTGCATTATTGCTAGCGTTTGCTTATGTATTTCGCTTTTTGGGCGGTATCTTTTTTTCTGGTCGCATTAAAGATACAGCTCATTTACCGGTAATATTGCGTAATCTAGCTTTGGGTTCGGCATTAGTCATTTTAGCGATGGGGCTTAGTGCTTTACATTGGCACTCGTTTATTCTGATTTTTATCTTATTTGCTTTATTTAGTGTGTTGAATGGCGCAGGAATGCCGCTCCAAGATAGTTTGGCAAGTATTTGGAATCAACAAATTGGCTTGGATTACGGACGAGTGCGTCTTACTGGCTCGTTAGGCTTCGTCGTTGGTGTAATTTGTTTTGGTGGCTTAATTAGCTATTTGGGTAATGAAGCGATTATTTGGGTATTAGGGGCATTATTAATCTTATATACCTTGTTGAACACGCCAACACCGACGGTGTTGCCGAAATCTACGATGACACAAACTGAACAAACTTCCGTAAGTTATCTAGATTTATTGCGAGAATCGAATACATTGCGTTTGATGATTGCTGTTTCTTTGATCCAAGGATCACATGGTGCTTATTATGCTTACAGCACAATCTATTGGGTATCACAAGGAATAAGTATTCAAACGACGAGTTGGTTATGGGGTATTTCAGTTATTGCGGAAGTAGCGCTGTTTTTCTTTGCTTCTAAGTTATTTAAAAACTGGAATATTACAGCACTCTTTGTGTTAAGTATTAGTGCAGCGATTATCCGTTGGCTTTGTTTCCCAATAATGACAGGTTTTATACCATTGGCGCTATTGCAGACTTTCCACGCCTTAACTTATGCGGTCGCTCATTTTGCGACAGTACGCTATATCTCCTCACAACCTGATACACATATTGCGAAATTACAGGCGCTCTATAATGGTTTAAGCAGCTGTATTGCAGTAGCATTATTAACTGCATTATCGGGAACATTATATAGTTATGCACCTGATTATGCTTTCTGGGGAATGGCGATAATTGTTGCATTAGCATTCCTATTTTTACCAAAATCCCTACCTCGAATTGAGCAAATTGCCCGTTAAAACGGGTAATTTGCCCTGATTTGCTTGTATCACCGTTTAGATTTATCTACCATATAAATATATATTTAATATATTTCTTTTATATAAGTTAAATGGAGTAATTATGTTAGATCAACAAACGATTGATGTGATTAAAGCAACTGTGCCTGCGTTAGAGGTACATGGCACTACAATCACCAAAACATTCTATAAAAATATGTTCAATGATCACCCTGAATTATTGAATATTTTTAATAAAACTAACCAAAAACAAGGAAAACAACCAACTGCGTTAGCAACCACTGTATTAGCAGCAGCTAAACATATCGATAATTTAGGGGCAATTATTGATCACGTGGTGCAAATTGGACATAAACATCGCGCCTTACAAATTAAGCCAGAACATTATGCTATTGTGGGTAAGCATTTATTAATTGCGATTAAAGAAGTTTTACAAGATGCCGCTACTCCAGAAATTATTGATGCATGGGCAAAAGCGTATCAAGTGATTGCAGACGCGTTTATTCAAGTGGAACAAAAAATGTATGACGAAGCTGCCTGGCAGGATTTCCAACCGTTTGAAGTTGTGAATAAACGTTATGTCAGCAATGATATTATTGAATTTACAGTAAAAAATGATGAAATTTTGCCGAAGTTAGTCGTTCAGGCTGGGCAATATATTACAGTGCAAGTACAACCGAAAGAAGATGATAATCTTGCACTAAGACATTACTCTATTTGTTCTGTAGATGTTACATCTGGTTTGAAATTTGCCGTAAAACGCGAAACAACAGATGGTATTCCGGGTGTAGTATCTAATTATCTGCACGATGTAGTGAATGTTGGTGATCATATTAATCTTTCTGCACCGGCTGGAGATTTCTTATTACAACAAAATGAACGTCCAGTAGTGTTGCTAAGCGGTGGTGTAGGTATTACCCCGATTTTGGCAATGTTAGATGCACAAGTGACAACTAATCCACAACGTCCATTGGTGTGGATTAATGCAACAAAAAATAAAGAGACAGAAGCATTTAAAGATGAAGTTGCGCAATATTTGGCAAAAGCAAATGTGATGCACGCTGCGACCTTATATAGTGAAGAGCAGCAACGTATCACTGCTGACTATTTAGCACAACACTTACCAGAAAATGCTGATATTTATCTTTGTGGTTCAGTAAGATTTATGGAAGGAATGATCGCTTTATTAGAGGGCTTAAATCGTCCACAACAAACAGTGCATTTTGAACCTTTCGGTCCGAAGATGAGCTTAATCAAAGTTTGATGTGATAACGTTTAACGTTGGGAGATAGCAATATCTCCCAATTTTTTATCCACGTGGATGATAATGGGCGTGTAATTGCTTTAAACGTTCTTTGGCAACGTGCGTATAAATTTGTGTTGTAGAAAGATCACTATGTCCAAGCAACATTTGCACAACACGTAAATCCGCACCATGATTGACCAAATGTGTAGCAAAGGCGTGGCGTAATACGTGCGGAGATAATTTATTAGTATCAATATTAGCGCGGGTAGCATAATGTTTAATGCGATACCAAAAGGTCTGCCTTGTCATTGCTTGTCCACGACGGCTTGGAAATAGCACATCACTACTTTGCCCATCCAACAATACGGAACGTGCATATAGCATAAATTGCTGAATCCAGTAATTTGCCTCTTCGCCCATAGGAACTAATCGCTCTTTATCCGCTTTCCCAATTACCCTCACAACACCTTGTTGCAAACTGATATTGTTAGTGGTGAGCGTGACTAATTCAGTAACACGTAAACCTGTGGCATACAGTAATTCCAACATTGCTTTATCACGTAATTCCAGTGGATCTTCAGTTGCAGGTGCATTTAATAGATCGGTTACTTGGCTTTCGCTCAAATATTTTGGTAAGCGTGCAGGTAATTTTGGTGATGATAACAACGCACAAGGATTATCTGGACGATATTTCTCTTGATATAAATATTGAAACAGTTTGCGGAGTGAACTGAGCATTCTGGCATAACTGGTGGTTTTATAACCTTGTTCTAGCCGTTCACCTAAAAAAGATTGTAAATCTAAATATTGTACTTGTAATAGATCTAATTGATGTT
Organism: Gallibacterium salpingitidis; assembly: GCF_030517105.1. Taxonomy (GTDB): domain Bacteria; phylum Pseudomonadota; class Gammaproteobacteria; order Enterobacterales; family Pasteurellaceae; genus Gallibacterium; species Gallibacterium salpingitidis. The sequence continues at coordinate 2,802,831 of NZ_CP103875.1, forward strand.
GTTCTAACCATTGGCTAAAAAATTTTAAATCGGAACGGTAACTAGCAATGGTATTTTGCGATAAGTTTTTACTTAACCAAAGATCATCAAGAAAAAGGTTGATCAGAGTACTATCTTTCATTGTTCTTTTATTTCAATTAGATGGTTATCGGGTATAATGTGCCGCAATTTGTCGGCAAAAGCTAAACTCTATCGCGATTATCTCTCTCCTGCAAGGCAAGAGGAATATTTTTGTAAGCAATCAATATCATTTGCCGCATAGCCTTTATGCAGCTTTATTTTTCATAATGGCTTATTTTTAGATTTTTAAATTTCTACATTTGAGGATTATTTTATGGCTCGTTCACAATGGGGATCGCGCTTGGGCTTTATTTTGGCTTCGGCGGGTTCAGCAATTGGCTTGGGTGCGGTATGGAAGTTTCCATATGTTACTGCAACTCAAGGTGGTGGCGCATTTTTATTAATTTATCTTTTTATTTGTCTAACCTTAGGTTTAATTTTAATGGCAACGGAAATGGCGATTGGACGTGCAACACATCTAGGCCCAATTGGTGCATTTCGTAAGTTAGGTAATAAAAAATGGGCTGGAATCGGGATTATGGGCGTATTAGTTGCCTTTTTAATCCTGTCATTTTATAGCGTTGTTGGTGGTTGGACTGTTGCTTATTTAGGAAAGGCGATAACTGGCGGCATTGCAAATTCAACTGATCCAACAACAAATGGTAATCTCTTTACAGATTTTATTACTGATCCATTACAACCGCTTATTTATCATTTTATTTTTGGTTTCTTGACTCTGTTCACTGTAGTGTCGGGCGTTGAAAAAGGGATTGAGCGTATTTCAAAATACTTGATGCCGATTCTATTAATTTTAATGTTGATCTTAATTGGACGAGCAGTTTCATTACCTGGTGCAGTGGAAGGATTAAAATTCTTCTTATTGCCGGATTTCAGCAAAATTACTGGTGCAACATGGTTGGAAGCATTAGGGCTGGCGTTCTTCTCTTTATCATTAGGTATTGGCATTATGATTACCTATGGCTCTTATGTTGGACCAGAAGCTAAATTGGTCAGCTCGGCAGCATGGGTAATTTTATTAACATTATTAACGTGCTTCTTATCAGGGTTAATGGTGCTGCCAGCTGTGTTTGCCTTTGGTTTTGAACCGGGTGCTGGGCCGGGATTGACCTTTATCACGATGCCGGCTGTATTTGCGAGTATGCCATTTGGACACCTATTGGCAGCATTATTTTTTGCATTATTGTTAGTGGCGGCATTAACATCTTCAATTTCGTTATTGGAAGTATTAGTGAGTTTTTTAATTGATGAATTTAAAGTTCATCGTTTGAAAGCTGGGATTATTGCTTTTGTGTTGTTCTTCTTACTAGGTATTGCTGCTTCGTTATCATTAGGCGCTTGGAGTAGTTATACCTTATTCGGCTACAACATTTTCGATATGTTGGACAAATTAACACAAAACATTTTGATGCCGTTAGGTGAGATCTTATTAACCTTGTTTGTTGCTTGGTGGCGTTGGGATAAGATCAAAGTGCAACTTTGTGGTGGCAATGATTCTGTATGGCTATCATTTTTGCGCTTTGCTTTAGGCGTAGTAATTCCAGTGATTATTTTTGTGATCTTTTTACAAGGGATTCTAGGGTAAATAATTCTGATAAAACGGTTGAGTTTTCGCAGAATACTCTTTATACTGCCCTCCCAGTGCTGACACTGGAAAGAGAAAATGCAAGATTACACAACAAACAATTTGGTAAAAACAGCTGAATTACAGATGGAAAAATTAAATCCATTATTGTTTGTTTTTTATTTTTAAAAATCCTCATTATTGAGGATTTTTTTTTGCCTGCGATTTACCTTCCAGCGTGTTGATTAGTGATAACTGAAAACTGGAGCAATTATCAATGAACCATATTCGTACTTTTAAAGCCTATGTGCGTGATGAAATCATTAAAAAAGGCGGCTGGGTAAATTCTCATGCTCACGCTGACCGCGCGTTTACGATGACACCAGAAAAGATGCATATTTATCATAATAGTAATTTGCAGCAAAAATGGGATTTGGTCGATGAGGTGAAACGTAATTCTTCAGTGGAAGATTATTATGCACGTTTTAGTCAAGCGATTGAATTAATGATTTCGCAAGGTGTGACTGTATTTGGTACTTTCGTTGATATTGACCCGATTTGTGAAGATCGTGCCATTATTGCAGCGCATAAGGCGAGAGAAGTATATAAAAATGATATTGTGCTGAAATTCGCTAATCAGACGCTAAAAGGGGTAATAGATCCGGTCGCTAAATATTGGTTCGATTTAGGTTCAGAAATGGTCGATATTATTGGTGGTCTGCCTTATCGTGATGAATTAGATTATGGTAAAGGTTTAGAAGCAATGGATATTTTAATGGATAAAGCCAAGTCGCTCGGGAAAATGCTTCACGTTCACGTTGACCAATTTAATACACCAAGAGAAAAGGAAACTGAACAGCTTTGTGATAAATCAATCGAACATGGTATGGAAGGTAGAGTCGTTGCTATTCATGGTATTTCAATTGGTGCACATTCTCGTGAATATCGTTATAAGTTATATGAAAAAATGCGTAAAGCGAAGATGATGATGATCGCTTGCCCAATGGCGTGGATTGATAGTAATCGTAAAGAGGATCTAATGCCATTCCATAATGCATTAACACCAGCTGATGAAATGATCCCTGAAGGTATTACAGTAGCGATTGGTACAGATAATATTTGTGACTATATGGTGCCATTGTGTGAGGGAGATATGTGGCAAGAGTTAAGCTTATTATCAGCTGGTTGTCGTTTCCCGCATCTGGAAGCAATGGTGGATATTGCCAGTGTTAATGGGCGTAAAGTATTAGGATTGGATCCTTATTGATAATTTAATAATTGATTGAGAAACCGCTGAAAAGCGGTTTTTTTATAGAGAGAAAAAAGTGGTTATTATCCATATAAAATACTTGCTTCGTATTTAATTGTGGGTATGATAACTACCATTGGAATAATTAGGGGGTTATGAGGGGTGGATAGTAAAACAATAATTAAATTGATAGAAGCAGATGGCTGGTATCTAGTAAATATTGTTGGTAGTCACCATCAGTATAAACACCCAATTAAGAAGGGTAGGGTAACAATACCACATCAAAGGAAAGATTTAGGTCATTTAGAAAAAAGTATTAAAAAACAAGCAAGGTTATAAAAACCATAATATTAAAAGGAGATGCTTATGTTGTATCCAATTTGTTTTGAAAAAGTGAGTGATGGATATGTTGTTTCTGTACCTGATATTGCAGGATGTTTTTCAGCGGGGAATACATTAGAAGAAGCCTTAGATAATGTAAAAGAAGCAATACTATGCCATCTTGAGGGACTCATAGAAGATGGTGAAGATATACCTGTTGCGTCAGAGTTAGAAGAACATACTAAAAATGTCGAATATAAAGATTTTATTTTCGCTGTAGTTGATATTGATATTTCACACTTATTAGGTAAGGCAGAAAAAATTAATATTACTGTACCTTCTCATTTATTAAGAAAAATTGATAGTTTTGTGGCGACGCATCCAGAATATAAAAATCGTAGTCAATTCTTAACAAAAGTTGCGATGGACAAGGTTTATGCGGTTTAATTGAGGTAAATAAAGCATATTATTAACTATGTAATATGCTTTATTTATAAGAATCACTCAGTGAAACCATAAATTTTAAACACTTTTTACCTTCCATAGACAAAAAAGCGCAAGTAGGATTAAAACAGAACAAAAATAAAAAGTGTCGTAATAACTATAAATCCCACCAATCAAACCAGCGAGCGGGCCGCCGATAATCCAACTGCTTTTTGCACTATTAGTAAATAATGTTGTTGCTGATCCTAATTGTGCAGGCATTAAATCTTGGAAATAGGTCATCCCAATAGAAGCAACAATCCCAATTAGAATGGCATTGAGAATCTGTAAACTCAGTAATCCCCAAGTTGAAGAAACAATTAACAACAGTGGATAAAATAAAACTCCACAAATTAGTGCGATAAACATTAAAGTCTTTTTAGCGACAAATTTGCTTAACCAGCCAGCAATCAGCATCACTGGAATTTCTAGTCCAGCTGCAGTTCCCATTAAGAAACCGGCAAGATTTTCGGGTAGATGTAATTGTGTAGTAATGTATAACGGCATATTGATTAGATACATACTGTTGCAGCTAAAGATAATTACTAATGCAGCAGAAAGGTAAATAACCGATATTTTATTTTGTTGTGGAGTTGCTGGCGTCATTGCCGTTTTGACGGTTTTTTTATTTTCACCGAGATCAGGTAATAAACAACGACCACATACGCCGCTTAATAAGAAAGTTGCTGCACCGATCAGAAAAAGAAAAGTAAAACCTTTATTGATGGCTAACCAGAATGCTAATGGTGGCCCGATAATCCAGGCAAGTGAAATTTGTGCGCGCATAATAGACATAAACATTACCGCTTGTCGCTGTTTACGATTGGCATATTCACGCGCAAAAGCAAAAATTTGTGGATTGGAAGAAGAGCCTAAGCCAAATAATGTTACGGCTAAGGTTAATAACACCCAATAATTACGGCTGTAAGCAAAAATCACATAACCACCAGCAGCCATAATGCAGCACAATAAAATTAACCAACGCCGATCGGTAAGACGATCGGAGAAATAGCCAATAATTTGCCCTAATACAATACCGACTAAAGCATTTACTGCGAAAAATGTGCCGACCGCAAAAGAAGAAACTTGAACTTCTTTTGCTAAAAATAGGCTCATTACCGGCAATTGGAATGCTGAACCAATACCAGTGAGGAATGCCATAAACAAAAAGGCAAAAGTTACGCGTTTTAAAGAGCGTGAAGAAGATTCTTTAGTTAAAGTCGTTTGTTCTGGAGTCATAATAAAATCGCCCCTGCAAAACAGGGGCAAATTAAGAAGATTAAGGTATTCTATAAATTATAGAACATCGTGGCAGTTTAAGTCGTTGTATGCTTCTACTAAACGAGCAACCATTGACTCTTCACCTTTACGTAACCATACACGTGGATCGTAGTATTTTTTGTTTGGTGCATCAGGACCTTCAGGGTTACCTAATTGACCTTGTAGGTATGCTTCATTTTTCTTGTAGTATTGTAAAATACCATTCCAAGTTGCCCATTGAGTATCAGTATCAATGTTCATCTTAACCACACCGTAAGACACTGCTTCTTGGATTTCTGCGTGAGTTGAACCTGAACCACCATGGAAAACATAAGAAACTGGTTTATCAGTAGTTAAATTATGTTTTGCTTTAATGTAGTCTTGTCCTTTTTTAAGGATAACTGGAGTTAATTTCACATTACCTGGTTTGTAAACACCATGTACGTTACCGAATGCAGCTGCGATAGTGAAACGTGAGCTGATTTTTGATAATTCAGTATAAACATAGTCGATTTCTTCTGGTTTAGAGTAAAGATCCATTGGGTCGCGGTCTGAGTTGTCAACACCGTCTTCTTCACCACCAGTGATACCTAATTCCATTTCTAAAGTCATACCGATCTTGTCCATACGAGCAAGATATTGTTTACAAATTTCAACATTTTCTTCTAATGGTTCTTCAGAAAGGTCAAGCATATGAGAAGAGAATAAAGGTTTGCCAGTTTCAGCGAAATGTTTTTCACCAGCTTCTAATAAACCATCGATCCATGGTAATAATTTTTTCGCAGCGTGGTCAGTATGAAGGATAACTGGAACGCCATAGTGTTCAGCTAATGCGTGAACGTGTTTTGCACCAGCGATTGCACCTAATACATCAGCACGTTGTCCTTCAGGTAATTTAATGCCTTTACCTGCATAGAATGATGCACCACCATTTGAGAATTGAATAATAACTGGTGCTTTTACACGAGCTGCTGTTTCTAATACCGCATTAACAGAGTCTGAGTTTACGCAGTTTACAGCTGGAATCGCAAAGTTATTTTCTTTTGCAATAGCGAAAACTTTTTGTACTTCATCACCAGTTAAAACACCTGGTTTTACGAAATCGAAAATTTTAGACATAGTATTTTCCTATTTTAAGTGGAGGAGAAGGGATTGCTCCCTTCTCAAAGAAAGATAATTAACCTTTAGCTCTTTGTTCAAGAATTTCTACTGCTGGTAATACTTTACCTTCAACGAACTCAAGGAATGCACCGCCACCAGTTGAGATGTAAGAGATTTTATCGGCAATACCGAAAAGATCGATTGCTGCTAATGTGTCACCACCACCCGCGATAGAGAACGCATCACTTTCTGCGATAGCACGTGCAACAATTTCAGTACCTTTACGGAAGTTAGGGAATTCGAATACGCCTACTGGACCATTCCAAAGGATAGTTTTAGCGCTGCGAATGATTTCTGCGATTGCTTCTGCAGATTCATCACCTAAATCCATAATTTCTTCATCATCTAATACTTCAGTTGCTTTTTTCACTGTTGCAGGTGCAGTTTCAGAGAACTCTTTACCAACACGAACATCAGTCGCTACTGGAATATCGCAAGTTGCCATTAAACGTTGTGCTTCAGGAATTAAATCTTTTTCATAAAGTGATAAACCAACGTTGTTACCTTGTGCTGCAACGAAAGTATTAGAAATACCACCGCCTACAACAAGTTTGTCAGCGATTTTCGCAAGAGAATCTAAAACAGTTAATTTAGTAGATACTTTTGAACCACCAACTACCGCAACCATTGGACGTTGTGGATTTTTTAATGCTTTACCTAATGCTTCTAACTCGTTAGAAAGTAATGGGCCAGCACAAGCAACAGTAGCAAATTTAGCCACACCATGAGTAGAAGCTTGCGCGCGGTGAGCTGTACCGAAAGCATCCATTACGAATACATCACAAAGTGCAGCATATTTTTGTGCTAAATCGTCAGCGTCTTTTTTCTCACCTTTATTGAAGCGTACGTTTTCCAATACCACTAATTCATTTGGAGCAACTTCAACACCATCAAGATAATCTTTTGCTAAACGAACTGGAACATCTAAAAGATCGTTTAAGTAATCAACAACAGGTTGTAATGAGAATTCAGCGTTATATTCGCCTTCAGTTGGACGACCAAAGTGAGATGTTACCATCACTTTTGCGCCTTGCTCTAATGCTAATTTGATTGTTGGAAGAGATGCTTTGATACGTGCATCTGAGGTGATTTTGCCATCTTTAACAGGAACATTAAGGTCTGCACGAATAAGAACACGTTTACCTGCAAGATCAAGATCGGTCATTTTAATTACTGACATTTTAAGCCCTCTTAAAAGTTAAATAGGAGTGATTTTTAGATTCAAAGAATGAGGTCATTATAACAGCTCATTGCAATAAAAGCGTGGTTTAGATCAAATTTATTTTGACTAGTTTCTGATTTATTTCAATAGATAAAATAAATTGTTGAAAAAAGCGGTTAGAAAAATAGAGAGAAGTAGGTAAAATAAGCGCTCTTTTTCTTACTGAATAATTTATAACTTATGGCGTTATTGATAACTGATAAATGTACCAACTGTGATATGTGCGAACCAGAGTGTCCTAATCAAGCGATCTCAATGGGTGATGAGATCTATGTGATTGATCCTGCGTTATGTACAGAATGTGTTGGTCATTATGAAACGCCGACTTGTCAAAAAGTTTGTCCAATCACCAACTGTATTACCAAAGATCCACAACATAATGAAAGCCAAGACGAATTGTGGGAAAAATTTGTCCTGATTCACCATTCTGAGAAACTGTAATTAGAAAAAAGCTAAAAATAATATTTCTTTTTTAGATAAATTCTAATGATTGCGAAGATAATCCGAAAAAGTATTTGAAAAGCAACGGCTTTATTGAATAATAAGCGCCGTTACTTTTTTGGAAGAGAATTTATTATGAAAAAATCATTTATCTTACAACAACAAGAAATTAGCTTTGTTAAAAATACTTTTACTACAAAATTAGCAGAACATTTGGGATTAGTTGAAGTTCAAGGGCCGATCATCAGCCAAGTAGGTAATGGCATTCAAGATAACCTTTCTGGAAAAGAAAAAGCAGTACAAGTGAAAGTCAAACAAATCGAAGGTGCAGTGTTTGAAGTTGTGCATTCATTAGCAAAATGGAAACGTCATACTTTAGGACGTTTTGATTTTAAACCGGGTGAAGGTTTATTTGTGCATATGAAAGCATTGCGTCCTGATGAAGATTCTTTAGATCGCACTCACTCTGTTTATGTTGATCAGTGGGATTGGGAACGTGTAATTCCTGAAGGATTGCGTACTTTGGATTATTTAAAAGATACCGTTCGTTCTATTTATCGTGCAATTCGTGAAACAGAAGCGTTAGTAGAAAAACATTTCCATATTGCAGCGACTTTACCGAAAGAGATCACTTTTGTGCATTCAGAAGATTTAGTGAAACGTTTCCCGAATATGACTGATAAAGAACGTGAAAGTGCTATTTGTAAAGAGTACGGTGCAGTATTCTTAATTGGTATTGGCGGTAAATTATCTGATGGTAAACCGCACGATGTGCGTGCACCAGACTACGATGACTGGACAACTGTTTCTGAAGGCGAATATAAAGGCTTAAATGGTGATATTTTGGTGTGGAATGAAGAGTTGGGTTCAGCGTTTGAACTCTCTTCAATGGGTATTCGTGTTGATGAAGCAGCATTACGTCGTCAATTAGCCATTACTGGTGATGAAGACCGCTTACAATTTGCGTGGCATCAAGATTTAATCAACGGCAAATTACCGCAAACTATCGGCGGCGGTATCGGTCAATCTCGTATGGTGATGTTCTTATTACATAAGAAACATATCGGTGAAGTACAATCTAGCGTATGGCCGCAACAAGTGTTAGAAGAGTTTGAAAATATTTTATAACCGTTTTTGGTTAATCTTTGTCAATCTTATTATGCGCCCAATAGTGAAAAGCTATTGGGCGTTTTATTTTGTGTAGTACAGCAAGGATTAGTGAAATATCAAATTGAAATGCTGTTACTGTTACTGGATCATTTTTGTCAAAATAGGGCAAAAACCGTTTTTTGATTTTTTAGTTAATCCCCTTTTTCTATAAGTTAGGTAGGGATTAAAGCTAGCTTTTCTCAATTTACATTTATTATCAATTATTCTTAATATCTTATTGTAAATTTATCTGTTTAACTTTTAAGCGATTGAACAAATAATGCGCTTATACTCTATTGCCCCCCCCCTGTACAAATTTTATATACTTTGCGCCCCGTTAACTTACATAAAGGAAATTTACAAATGAAAAAACTAGTTTTAACAACATTAATTGCTGCTGGATTGGGTATGTCCCAATTTACTATGGCAGATGCTGTAACGGAAACAGATCAGTCAGGAACAATTACTGTTAATGGTTCTATTTATACTTCAACTTGTACCATTAATAATGGTACTAAGAATATTACTGTACAATTAGTTCCAGTTCAGGCTAAACAATTTAAAAATTTAGGCGATACAACTGGAGATCAAACATTTGATATAGCTTTAACAGGTTGTTCAGGAACTCCTTTAAATAAAGCAAATACCAGATTTGTTGCTACATCTAGCTCTGTAGATGCGAATGGTAAACTGATAAATCAAATAAAAGATGATAGCGGGGCTAAAAATGTAGCAATTGAGTTACTTGACAATGGAACACCGATTGATCCTAATAAACCTTATGGTAGCCAAGGGACAACAGCTAAAACTATAAGTGATAGTGCTGTAACTTTAACATATACAGCTAGATATTATGCATTGGGTAGTAATGTACAGCCAGGTAAGGTGCAGGGACAAGTAACTTATCAAATTGCATATGAATAATTAATTATATTAACTGGTCTTTCGGGCAGTTTAGCTGCCCGATTTTGCTGTTTTACTAAGGTTTCTGTATGTTAAAAAAACTATTATTGATTGCCTGTGGTTTATGGGTTTCTACTAGTTATGCCAATATTGTGATTACGGGTACAAGAGTTATCTATCCAGCGAATCAGAAAAACGTCAGCGTGCAACTTTCTAATGTTGGTGATCAACCGGCGTTGGTGCAAGCGTGGATTGATAATGGTGATCCTAATGCAGCGCCGGAACAGATTAAAACCCCGTTTGTAATTACACCGCCGATTTCTCGGGTTGATGGTAATAAAGGCCAGACATTGCGTTTAAGCTATACTGGCGAACCGTTACCCACTGATCGTGAATCAATTTTTTATCTAAATGTATTGGATATTCCACCAAATCCAAAAGATAAATCTAAGAATTATCTACAAATTGCAATCCGCAGCCGGATTAAACTGTTTTTCCGTCCAACTGATTTAAAAATTGCGCAAGATGAAGCTTTTAAACAAGTGGAATGGCGAGTTCAAGGTAAACAGTTAATTGCTAATAATCCAACGCCTTATTTTATTACCTTTAGTCAGCTTGAAGTGGTACAGGGTGGGCGTAAAGTAGCTGCTACTGCCGATATGGTAGCGCCTTTTTCACAAGTAACTTTCAATTTAGCTTCTCCAGTATCCACTGGTGCAGGCAGTGTTAACTGGACCACAATTAACGATTATGGCGGCAGACCAACAGGAACCAGCCCTTTACGCTAAATAAAGGAATAAAGGATGATGAAGAAACAGCTGCAGAAATTTACCTTTAATACGCTCTATTTAACCTTGTTGGGCAGTTTAATCCCAAATATGGTCTATGCAGAAGAGTATGCTGAATTCGATGCCGGTTTTTTACGTGGCGGTAAAGATAAAGAAGCGATTGATATTAGTCGCTTTAGTTACGGTAATCCAATTCCGGCAGGGGATTATGTTGCTGATGTCTATCTTAATAATCAATTGCGTGGACGCATTAATCTACAATTTGCGGAAATTCCTAATAAAAATAACACAGGGTTATGTGCTAATGAGGATTTATTAGCAGTATTAGATTTAAAAGATGAAGCTTTCACTGGAGCGAATACAGATGAACAGGCAGCATGTCAATTTTTTGCCGCACAAGTTCCAGCCGCTAAAGTGAATTTTGATATGTCGGAGTTGCGTTTAGATGTTGATTTACCACAAGCCTTTATTACCCAGCGCCCGCGAGGTTATATTTCACCAGCACAATGGCAAGACGGCGTACCGGTAGCATTTGTTCGTTATGATGCTTCCTATTATCGCTCACAATATGCAGATTTTGACTCTAAACAGACTTATTTAGGAATTGATGCCGGTATCAATTTATTCGGTTGGGCATTTCGTCATCGTGGTTCACAAAGTTGGAATCAGCAGCAACGATTACCATATCAAAGTATCTCCACCTATGCACAACATGATGTTGCTGCTTTGCGTGGGCAATTTACTATTGGTGATTTTTATACCAGTGGTTCATTAATGGATAGTATTGCCATTCGTGGCATGCAATTGGCTTCAGACGATCGAATGTTGGCGAGTTCGTTGCGCGGTTATGCACCAATTATTCGTGGTGTAGCGAATAGTAATGCTAAAGTGAGTATTCGACAAAATGGTAATTTATTGCGTGAAGTGACTGTACCAGCGGGGCCATTTGAAATTGATGACCTCTATCCAACGGGTTATGGTGGTGATCTACAAGTTGAAATATTGGAAGCAAATGGTGAAAAACGTTCTTTCACTATTCCTTATACTGCAGCCGCACAATTAATTCGTCCGGGATATAGCCGTTACCACATTGCTGGTGGACGTTATCGTTATGCCAATGAAGTGTTTGATGCTAATGTAGCGCAAGCGACCTGGCAATATGGCTTAACCAATAATATTACCTTTAACTTGGGCGGCACTTTTGCTAAAGATTATCATGCGGAATTAGTTGGTTTTTCCTTTAATACGCCAATTGGTGCATTTATGGCAAATGCGACTTTTTCTAATGCTAAATTCACCGCTGCTGAGCAAAAATATAAAGGCTATAACTTATATGCGAGTTATAACACGCGTGTAGAACCAACGGATACTAATGTTACTTTAGCGGCTTATCGTTATCTCTCGCGTGATTACTATAGTTTGCAAGATGTTATATTGGCAAATTATCGTGATTTTATTGATGAGAAAGAGATCAGTTTGCCAATTAATAATTATCGTCCGAAAAATCAGTTCCAAGTGTCGATTAATCAAAATCTAAAAGAGGGCTGGGGCGCATTGTATTTGACGGGGAGTACTTATACCTATTGGGGAACGGATGAAAAACAGAACGAGTATCAAATTGGTTATAGCAATAGTTATAAGCGTTTAAGTTATAGTTTCTCTTTTTCGCAGTCGAAGAATAGTTTTGGTGAGGATGATCGCCGTATCTATGTCAGCCTGTCGCTGCCATTGGGTGACGATATCAGTTCAGCATATGTTTCACAAAGCTTGAACTATAACAAAAATGGTGGTTATTCCGGCTATACCTCTATTTCCGGTTCGTTGGGTGAACAACGCCGTTATAGCTATAGTGTGTCAGCGAGCAAGCAGCAGGATGGCGGCAGCAATATCTCATTTAACAATAGTTATTCTGGTTCGTTAGCGCGTGTTAATGCTTCTTGGAGTCGTGATAATCAAAGTAATCAACAAATGTCATTAGGCTTATCTGGTGCAGTAGTTGCTCATCCTAGAGGAATTACATTATCCAATGATTTGGGCGATAGTTTCGCAATTATTCACGCAGAAGGGGCCAAGGGGGCTTTAATCAATGGTTCGATTGGTAATGAGATTGACTATTTTGGGAATGGGATTGTGCCTTATATCGAACCTTATAGTGTGAATTACGTTGGCTTAGATAGTAATAATCTTCCAGATTCAGTGGAATTATCGGCAACGGAACAACAAGTGATTCCAAGAGCTAATCAGGCGATTTTAGTTGATTTTGCCACTACGGTAGGTTCAGTAGTGTTCTTTGAAATTACTGGTACAGATACTTTACCGCCATTAGGTACAGAAGTATTTGATCAAAATAATCAATCAATTGGGGTAGTAGCACAAGGCGGTAAGATTTATACCAGAGGTATCGCTAAAAATGGACAATTGCATATCAGTTGGGGCGATAAGCAATGTCATGCAGATTATCAGATTCCGGAAGTTGAAGATAATGGACAACCGTTAATTGTACCAGTGCAGTGTAGGTTTTAGTAAGGTGAGAAAATGAAATCTAAGCAACTATTAATTAGATTAGTTGGGGTGATGTTGTTATTGCAGCAGTATGCAGTAGCAAATGATTATGACATAGTAAGGTCTTTCAATGGAACTAAAATCGGTTCAAAAATAACGTATCAAGGCAGGTTATCAACTAATATTCTAAATGATTTTTGTCAGAAATCTGATAATTTGCCATATGGTGTTTGGTTAGAGGTCAAGTATGATACCGTCAGTGAAAATGAAAGTATTTTACAGAGAACATATTTTTTGGATAGTTTAACTGTTACAACAAAGACAGAGTCTAAAAATATTAGAGGAGGATGGAACGACACATATCAATCTATAAAGTCTAGTGTACAAGGTTCAACTTATTTGGATTTAAATATAACTTTTCAGAAAAATGAAAATACGATTTCCCAAGGAGAATCACCTATAAAGGTGGGAAATAGAGTTTTTGATATGACTATCAATTGTTATAAACGCACTAGTGATAATTCTTCATCAGGGAATAGTTCGTCTGGAGACTTTGGTAGTAAGAATAATTTATTAACAACTAAAGCTGGTGGTATTCGAATCCAGATTATTTCAAATAATAACATTCAATTTTTTACTAAAACTTGTACTTTGACTAATGATTCAAAAAATCAAGCAATTACTTTAAATCAAGCACATTTAAGAGATTTGACCAATGGGAGAGAAGTATTTGGTGGTTCGTTTCCGATTAATTTAGATTGTCAGGGCAATTCTGGTGTGAATACAGCATATATTTCTTTTACTGATGCGAATAATACAGCGAATACCACACAAATATTAAGTTTGGCACAATCATCAAGTGCTAGAAATGTTGGATTAAAGATCTATGATCAGAATGATTCGGTTAATGCGATTACTTATGGACCGACAACATTGCCTTTTGCATCAACGAACGATAGTAATGTGAAAAAATTTGGTGATATTCAAAGTAGTACAGGTATTTTACCTAAAACTTATAAAATTTATTATGTGAAGTCTGGTAATGCGACGGTTTCCCCTGGCAGTGTTAATGCAAAAATGATCTATAATTTATATTATAAATAGTAGTTGTCTTTTATAAAGAATGTCGGACACTTCCCCGACATTTTTTATAGCAACTGTAATACCTGTTGATGAAATTGCTGCAAAGTAGTGCGGTGGCCAATACTAATCATAATCGTATTAGGTAACTTAGTTTTTATTAATTGATATAACCATTGTTCTGTTGGTTCATCGAGCGCTGAAGTGGTTTCATCAAGGAAAATCGCTTCAGGTTTAGTAAGTAAAATACGAATAAACGCCACACGCTGTAATTCACCTGGCGATAGAATGGTTTGCCAATCTAACTCTTGCTGTAAATGGGAAAGGTATTTTTCTAATTTACACACTTTCATTGCACGACAGACCTGTTCAATAGTCGCTTCAATATTTGGATAACAGATAGCTTGATACAGCGTTCCTTGCGGCATATAAGGACGTTGCGGCAAAAATAAGAAATGTTTTGGGGTTTCTAAATAGCCGCTAGTTTCAAAAGCATAAATTCCGGCGATAGCTTTTAATAAGCTGGTTTTTCCGCTGCCGGATGGACCTTGAATTAATAGCGATTCACCAGCGTTAAGCTGAAAATTGATATTAGATAATAATGTATTGCCGCGCTGATCTTTAATAGAGAATTCACTAAGTTTTACTTGCGGTGTGTGATTGATCTGTTGCGACAACGGTTGATTATCCAAATAATCTAATTTGCTAAAGAAACCAGCTAGACGATTTAAACGCGCCTGATATTGGGTAAATTGCTCATAGAATAGGCGGAAAAAAGATAGTGCGCGCATTAGGCGATTAAAGGATTGCACTGTTTGATGCATATCACCTAAAGTTAATTGCCCAGCAAAAAAACGTGGCGCTTGCAACATTAGCGGTAATAGTTTTGCCACTTCCGAAATCCCGGTATTAAAACCGTCTAATCCCAACATTTTTAGCACAATTTGCCAGCGGTTTTTGATAATGGCATTAAATTTCTGTTTTAAAAAAGTGTGTTCTTGTTGTTCGCCATGATAAAACGCAATACTCTCCGCATTATCACGCACACGAATCAAGGAGTAACGGTAATTACCATTGAGTTTTTCTTTATTAAAATTGAGTTTGATTAGTGGGTGACCAATCCAGACAGAAAGGGCAGTAGCGGTAATAATAAAAATATAGATAAAAAAGACCACACCTTTAGGAATTTCTAAGCCAAATAGTGAAAGTAAGCCGGATAATCCCCATAAAATCAAAGTAAATTCAATAATAGAAATAACGGAATTGATAACACCGCGAATCATATCGACAGTGGTAGTAATAAATTCTCTGGCATCTTGTTCGATCCGTTGATCAATATTATCGGGCAGATCTCTTTCATATTTAAGGCGATAGTAATTTTTATTGGCTAACCAGCGATCAAGCATGACTGCATTTAATTGTTCCAACCAGCGAATTTCAAACACTTGGCGCATTAAATCATTAATAATGGAACGAATAATATTGACACCAACTAGTAGTGCGTTGATGGTGGCGAAGAACCAAAAGGCATGCGCATCACGATTTTGCAACGAACTATATAAGCCATTATAAAAGAAGGTATTAAGAACGCTGATCCGCACCTCTAACAAAATAAAGCTAATTAAGATAATAATAAGGAAAAGCATCTTGTAACGATTGCTTTGCGTGATACAAGGTTTGGTAATAAGCCAAAATTGTTTGCCGAAATGAGTGTAACTTAATAATTTGGCTGTAATAACTAGGCTAAGAGAAACCCAAAAGAGTGAAGAGAGTAGCCAAAAAGCGCTGGTATTTAGTTCGGTTTGCCAATTCATAATGATTTATCTAACGTGAAAAGGGCAGAAATCTGCCCTTTATGAACAATAAGTGTAATCAGAATTAAAATTCAATTTTTGCATTAAGGAAGACTTCACGTTGATAGCCTAAAGCAACTGGAATCACATTAGCCGTTGCATCCCCAGCAGTAGATGGATAATAGGTTTTATTAAATAAGTTTTTACCGTTAAGTTGGAAACTTACCTTTTTACCTGAAATTTTGGTGGAGTAATTGATAAAGGCATCAGCGACAACTGCACCAGGAATTTTATACGCCTTAGTATAGTCGCTAGTATAAGCGTACCAACTGCCAAGATAGCGTGCGCCACCGCCGATACGGATATCACCAAAGCTAAATTTACCAATATCATAGCCCAAGAACAGCGCCGCTTGATGTTCTGGTACACCGGAAATTTGACGGTTTTCAGCCAACGGATAGGTGTCATTATGAACGGTTTTGGCATGAGTATAGGTGTAGCTTAATGACATACTTAATTTATCAGTTAATTGGCCATCAATATCTAATTCCACGCCACGTGAACGTTGTTTACCCACAATCACTAAGGCGTTATCGACTGTTTCACCGACATTCTTTTTGTCGATATTAAAGAGGGCTAAGGTGGCACTTAAAGCGTCGTTTTCATATTTCGTACCTACTTCAAATGATTTTCCTTCTTCAGGTACTAGATTTGGATTAACTGAAGCAGCGATACTCATTTGTGGACGGAATGATTCTGCGTAATTGGCATAGCTTGTCCAGTGAGGTGTGAATTTATACACAGAACCTAATTGATAAAGCAATTTGCCATCATGTTGATCGGTATTTACTTTAAACGGTAAACCGCGCCCAGCAAGTTGATCGAAATACTCATAGCGAATACCACCAGTTACGATCAATTTGTCGGTTAAATAAGCAGTATCTTGTAAATAAACTCCTACTGTTTTGACATTATTGGTTTGATTAGTATTGCTTGCCGGAGTGAAAGCAATTGCCGGATTAGTATAAACAGGGTGATCAATATTGAGTGTACTGTTAACCGTTGCTTTTGGATAACGTTCTAAATTGCGATAGTTACGACTAGCGTCAACACCTACAACAACGCGGTTAGCAATATCGCCAATAGCAAATTCACCAACAGCATTGATCGAACCGGTATGTACACGTTGGTCAGCATTACGGATAGCTTCTAAGCTGCGTGTTGCTTTACGAGTAGTAGTATCAATTTTGGTGATTCGTGCTTGATCGTAATCGTAAATTGCGCGCGCATAACTATAAGCTAGATTTAATTTCCATTGATCATTTAAACGGCGTTCGATTTTTAGTTGGAAATTATCGGTTTTACCACTGGTAATATCATAAGGTTCATCTAAACGACGTGTGATTGGAATATCCGGTAATTCTCCTGTTTTCGTTAATAGGTTTGTACCACGATCAAAAGGTTGTTTGTAATCTAAATGTTCATAAGCAACCAAAACTTTGGTGTCTTTATCTTCCCAAGAGATAGATGGCGCATAAGTGGTGTTTTTAAAGTTACCGAAATTGCGCCAGTAATCTTTTTCGTTTTTGTCATAGATAAAACGATAAGCAAAGCCATTGCCTAGCGGGCCAGTTAAATCCACTTGAGTTCCCCACATATTGTGAGTACCAACGGTAGTGCCTAAAGTGTAGTGTGGTTGATTTAACGGTTTTTTGGTAATGACATTGATCACTCCGCCGGGGTCTTGAATACCATATAAAACAGATGCAGGTCCTTTTAGCACTTCAACGGTGTCAGTGGTTGGTCCAAAATTGTGTGATGGTCCAGCTTGTAAGCCATTGCGCATAATTGAATTGTCGCGATTGCCGCCAAAGCCACGTTTTTGGATCGAATCAAAAATACCACCTAATGTGTTGGCTTGGCTTACGCCGCTGACGCTGGAAAGGGCATCAATTAATTCGGTTGGCTGGCGATCTTGTAATAATTGTTTAGAAACTACGTTTACTGTAGTAGGCGTATCAATAATAGGAACATTAGCTTTTGACATAATTGAGGTTCCAGTTACTTGATAGCCGTTTTGATGTAAACCGGAATCAAAAGCATCAGTAGCGACAGTAATTTCATCCAGATCTTTTTCTGTTTGTTCAGTTACTGCAAGCGCAGCAACCGGAATAGAGGCGAAAAGCGAAAGATAAATTAGTGTTAATTTATGTTTCATTGAGATAGCTCCTAAGGTAAAAAATTTATTAGTAATGATTAAAAAATGCGCGGAGTGTAATAGAAGTAATTCTCAATTGCAATAATAGTTGAGAATAATTTTTATTTGTAAAATAAAAGAGAAAAAAGAGTGTTAATCACTTTAATAGCAAGGAAGAGTGGCTCTTTTAGCTAGTTGATAAAATGTAAAATAAAAACGTTATTAGTAGGAAATACTTTAAATGGAGTGTGAACTAGGCTTTTTTTGATCTCAGTGGAAAAAATCTGTATTTCCTATATTAAATTTGAATTTCTTATGCTAACGTTAAAGCCGTTTTGTGTTTAGTTAATCATAGATAAAAGGAAATGATCATGAAGTGGAAGTTACAGCCAGCAGAAGTTTTTAGCGCTTCACCTGTGGTACCCGTGATGGTAATTAAAAAATTGGAAGATGCTTTACCAATGGCGAAAGCGTTGCAAGCAGGCGGAATTAATGTTTTTGAAATTACCTTACGTAGTTCAGTAGCATTAGATGCAATTAAATTATTAAGCAAAGAAGTGCCGGATGCGTTAGTAGGCGCTGGTACGGTATTATCAGCAGAACAATTTGATCAAGCAGTAGCGGCAGGAGCAAAATTCGTTATTTCTCCGGGAGCAACACCGGCGTTATTAAAACATGCAGTTGCAAGCGATGTCGCCTTAATTCCTGGTACAGCAACACCATCAGAAATGATGCAGGCATTAGAACTTGGTTATGATCATCTTAAATTCTTCCCCGCAGAAATTAATGGCGGTGCTGTAGCATTAAAAGCGATTTCAGCAGCATTACCACAATTAAGTTTCTGTCCAACTGGTGGTGTATCACCGAAAAATGTCGCAAGTTATCTTGCGGTAAAATGCGTGAAAACTATCGGTGGTTCTTGGATGATTCCTAGTGATGCGGTAGAAGCTGGCGATTGGGCGAAAGTAGAGCAATTAACTGCTGAAGCAGTAGCATTAGTGAAAAGCTTACGTGGCTAATTTAACTAATTGATATACAATGAAATTCCCTCGTATGTTGTTGATACGAGGGAATTTTTATCTTAATGAGATAAACGAAGAATTGCGTTTGATACTTCTTGATCTTGATGGAGTTCTTTCACTGCATCATCAAATGCTTGACCTAACACTTTTTGAATTTCTTCAGTTTTCGCGTTGAAAGCGCCTTCTTGTGAACGGCGAGTTTCAATATTCTTACTGTATTCACCTTTTGCGCTTTGTACTTGGATGGTTAATTGTACAGAAGCATCTACTTTGTAACGCACGTTACCTTGGTTCACATTCGCATAGAATTGTTTAACATTGACAGTAACATTGGTTGGCGCATTTCCTGGTAAAATTCGGAAGCCTTTACTATTTAAATCTTGTTGTAAAGATTGTTGGAATAGTTCTGCAACGGAAGGTTGTGCATAAATTGGATAAAGTTGGCCATTATTCACATATTGTGAAATTGATTGATTGGCACGTAAATCACGAGCAGCAACACTCACGCTTGCAGTTTGGTTTTGTGCATTAAATGGACCTACTGCAGCAGGTGGAGTGAAGGTAATGGTATTTGGTTGATTTTGACAGCCAGCAAGTGCAAAGCTTGCAAGCAAAACACTGGCAAGAGATAAGCGTTTTAATGTCTTGTACATAATGAGTTTTCCTATTTATTCATTGTGAGGTTTAAGAGTTTTAATACATCGTATAAAATAGCGAATATTTATATAAATTACAGCATTAGTCAAAAGAA
The DNA here is from genome assembly GCF_030517105.1 of Gallibacterium salpingitidis. Classification (GTDB taxonomy): domain Bacteria; phylum Pseudomonadota; class Gammaproteobacteria; order Enterobacterales; family Pasteurellaceae; genus Gallibacterium; species Gallibacterium salpingitidis. The sequence continues at coordinate 2,822,795 of NZ_CP103875.1, forward strand.
ATTATGAATAAACAGCAACAAATTACCCTCTTATTACAACAAGAATTTTCTCCACTCCATCTAGAAATCATTAATGAAAGCCATATGCACAGTTCTGGTAAAGGGGCTGAATCTCATTTTAAAGTTATTTTGGCGTCGGAACGTTTTGTTGGTATGCGTGCGGTTGCTCGTCATCGTTTAATTTATCAATTGCTTGCTGATCAGTTAGCTGCTGGAGTGCATGCATTAGCGTTACATCTCTATACACCAGAAGAATGGCAAAATTTACAAGAAGTTCCAGCTTCACCTAACTGTATGGGGCATGGTCAGTAATATACTTCTAAAGTAGTATTTGTTTGATTTTCTGAGAGAATTTTTAGGTAATTTTATTGAAAAATATCAAATTTTTCACATTTTTTTCAAAAACGACGTTCATTTACTAGAATTAATGGGGTGGTTTTGGTTAGAATAAACCGTTTTATATATCCTTGTTCACCCCTTGTAATTATTATTATTAATTATTTAATTCATTGTTTTGGTTAATATTTTTAACCTGAACAAGGATTTGTACAGATTTGAGTTTTAAAATTAAGTGGACAGTGCAATCGTTAACTTAACGATTTGTGAAGAGATTATCGCCTTGTTTTTCAAAGAGAAGTTGTGGGTTCTCTAACAAAAAAGCTAACGTTAAGACTAATGATTCGCTGGAAACTACTCAAACGAGAGATCACTGCAATGATGAGTTGTAGTGATCGTTATGTTTAACCCAACGAAAAGTAGTGCAAACGATATGATTACAATTAAAAAAGGCTTGGATCTTCCTATTGCTGGGAAGCCAGCACAAGTAATCCACGATGGAGCTACCATCTCTGAAGTTGCCGTACTTGGCGAAGAATATGTTGGTATGCGTCCTTCGATGAAGGTGCGTGAGGGTGATGCGGTGAAGAAAGGTCAGGTACTTTTTGAAGATAAAAAGAATCCTGGTGTTGTTTTTACTGCACCTGCCTCAGGAACAGTAACTGCGATTAATCGTGGTGCTAAGCGTGTTTTACAATCTGTTGTGATTAAGCTAGAAGGTGATGCTGAAGTTACTTTTGCTAAGTATAGCGTTGAACAATTAGCCACTCTTACCGCTGAGCAAGTCAAACAAAACTTGATCGAGTCTGGCTTGTGGACAGCGTTCCGCACTCGTCCATTTAGTAAAATCCCAGCAGTAGATAGCAAACCAAGCTCTATTTTTGTCAATGCAATGGATACCAATCCATTAGCGGCAGATCCTACAGTTGTGATTAAAGAAAATGCAGAAGCGTTTCAACATGGTTTAACCGTATTAAGCCGTTTACATGAAGGAACACTTTTTGTGTGTAAAGCAGCTGGCGCAAACGTACCAAGCGTAAATGCCGCAAACGTACGCGTTGAAGAGTTCTCAGGCCCTCATCCAGCAGGTTTGAGTGGTACTCACATTCATTTTTTAGATCCAGTAAGCATTAACAAATTTGTTTGGTATATCAATTACCAAGATGTGATCGCAATTGGTAAATTGTTTACCACTGGTGAATTATCAGTAGAACGTGTTATTTCTTTAGCTGGTCCACAAGTTAAAAATCCTCGTCTTATCCGTACTCGCTTAGGGGCAAATCTTGAACAATTAACCGCAGGTGAGTTAGCAGAAGGTGAAAATCGTGTGATTTCTGGTTCCGTATTAAACGGTGCGATTGCAAAAGGTCCAGTGGCTTATTTAGGCCGTTATCACCAACAAGTTTCTGTGATCGCAGAAGGTCGTGATAAAGAATTCTTAGGCTGGATTTCACCAGGTGCAAATAAATTCTCTATTACACGTACTGTATTAGGGCATTTCGGTAAGAAACTCTTTAACTTTACTTCTGCAGTAAATGGTGGTCATCGTGCAATGGTACCAATTGGTAACTATGAACGTGTGATGCCATTAGATATTATCCCGACATTATTACTACGTGATTTAAGTGCAGGCGATACAGACAGCGCCCAAGCATTAGGTTGTTTAGAGCTGGATGAAGAAGATTTAGCGCTTTGTACCTTTGTTTGTCCGGGTAAAAACGAATACGGTCCAATGCTGCGTGCAGCCTTAGATAAGATCGAGAAGGAAGGTTAAAAATGGGTTTAAAACATCTTTTAGAGAAAATGGAACCTGCATTTTTACCGGGTGGTAAATATGAAAAATGGTACGCCTTATATGAAGCAACGGCGACATTCTTATATACACCAGGTACAGTAACGGGGAAGGCTTCTCATGTCCGTGATGCGTTAGATTCTAAACGTATGATGGTGTTAGTGTGGTTGGCATTATTCCCAGCAATGTTCTATGGAATGTTTAACGTAGGTGCACAATCAATCTTAGCGTTGAGCATTGGTGATTTTGCACAAAATCTTGCACAAAATGTGGCACATGATTGGCATTTTGCGTTGGCTAATGCGTTGGGGCTAGTTTCACCTGATGCAGGTGTATTAGCAAAAATGGCGTTAGGTGCGATTTTCTTCCTACCAATTTACATTACTGTGTTTATTGTAGGTGGTTTCTGGGAAGTTTTATTTGCGACTGTGCGTAAACATGAAATTAATGAAGGTTTCTTTGTTACTTCTATTTTGTTAGCACTAATTGTTCCGCCAACTTTACCGTTATGGCAAGCAGCATTAGCAACAACCTTTGGTGTTGTAGTTGCGAAAGAAGTTTTTGGTGGTGTAGGTAAAAACTTTATGAACCCTGCATTAGCGGGTCGTGCGTTCTTATTCTTCGCTTATCCGGCACAAATTTCAGGTGACTCAGTTTGGGTGGCAGCGGATGGCTTCTCTGGAGCAACAGCGCTTTCTCAATGGGCAGCTGGTGGTGAAGGTGCGTTAAAACAAGTTACTACTGGTCAACCAATTCAATGGATGGATGCTTTCCTAGGAAATATTCCAGGATCTATTGGTGAAGTTTCAACATTAGCACTATTAATCGGTGCAGCGGTTATCGTATTCGCACGTATTGCTTCTTGGCGCATTATCGCTGGGGTAATGATCGGTATGATCGCAACTTCTTCACTATTCAATTTAATTGGTTCAGCGACTAACCCAATGTTCTCAATGCCTTGGTACTGGCACTTAGTATTAGGTGGTTTCGCTTTAGGGATGTTGTTTATGGCAACTGACCCAGTTTCAGCTTCATTTACCAATAAAGGAAAATGGTGGTATGGCGCATTAATCGGCGTAATGTGTGTATTAATTCGTGTTGTAAACCCAGCTTATCCAGAAGGTATGATGTTAGCTATTTTATTCGCTAACTTATTTGCACCATTGTTCGATTACATTGTTGTTCAAGCGAATATCAAACGTAGGAGAGCGCGTAATGTTTAAGAAAGATAGTGTTATCGGCACACTGGTTGTTGTCGTGTTGGTAAGTTTAGTGTGCTCAGTTATCGTAGCGGGTTCTGCGGTATCGTTAAAACCACGTCAACAAGAACAAAAATTGTTAGATAAACAAAAAAATATTCTTAGTGTGGCAGGTTTATTAAAAGCTGGTAGCAATGTAACAGATTCATTTAATAAGTATATTGAACCACGTTTAGTGGATTTAAATAGTGGTGATTTTGTTGCTAATAAAGCGAACTTTGATGCAGCTAAGGCTGCAAAAGATCCAGCAACAAGTATTGCATTAGGTGAAGACGATATTGCGAAAATTGGTCGTCGTGCTAATTATGCTGAAGTTTATCTTGTAAAAGGTGATGACGGTAAAATTAAGCAAGTTGTATTACCAGTTTATGGTACTGGACTTTGGTCTGTAATGTACGGCTTTATTGCAGTACAGCCAGATGGCAACACAATTGATGGTATTACTTACTACGATCAAGGAGAAACTCCGGGATTAGGGGGTGAGATTGAAAACCCTAAATGGCAATCAACTTTCGTTGGAAAAACAATTTTCAATGAACAAAACCAAGTTGCATTACATGTAAGTAAAGGTGGTTCATCTGATAAAGCACATGGTATTGATGCATTATCAGGAGCAACTTTGACCAGCAATGGTGTAAACAATACATTCAAATTCTGGTTTGGCCCGAAAGGCTTTGGTCCTTTCTTAGCTAAACTTAAAGAAGGGGTATTAAACAATGGCTGAGAAACAAAGTAAAAAAGGGTTATTGCTTAACCCAGTAATTAATAACAACCCAATTGCCTTACAAATTCTTGGGATCTGCTCAGCATTAGCGGTAACAACTAAGCTTGAAACTGCGATTGTAATGGGAATTTCTGTGAGTTTAGTAACTGCGTTTTCAAGTTTCTTTATTTCTTGTATTCGTAATTACATTCCGAACAGTATTCGTATTATTGTGCAAATGGCAATTATTGCGTCATTAGTTATCCTTGTTGACCAAATTTTGCGAGCTTATGCTTACAACATTTCTAAACAATTATCGGTATTCGTTGGTTTGATTATTACTAACTGTATCGTAATGGGACGTGCTGAAGCCTTTGCGATGAAGGAAAATCCAATTGATAGTTTCCTTGATGGTATTGGTAACGGTTTAGGATATGGTGCAATGTTAATTGTTGTGGCATTTATTCGTGAATTAATCGGTTCAGGTAAATTATTTGGTGTAACAGTTTTCCAAACTATTCAAGATGGCGGTTGGTATCAAACCAATGGTTTATTCTTATTAGCACCAAGTGCATTCTTTATTATCGGTTTCATCATCTGGGGTCTCAGAACTTGGAAACCAGAACAAGTAGAGAAGGATTAATACCATGGAACACTATATTAGTTTATTTGTAAAATCCATATTTATTGAAAATATGGCGCTTTCCTTCTTCTTGGGAATGTGTACCTTTTTAGCGGTGTCTAAAAAAGTATCTACAGCGTTTGGACTTGGTGTGGCAGTAACAGTGGTATTAGGTATCTCTGTTCCTGTTAATAACGTAGTTTATAACCTTATTTTACGAGATGGTGCATTAGTTGATGGCGTTGATTTAAGTTTCTTAAACTTCATCACTTTTATCGGTGTAATCGCAGCATTAGTGCAAATCTTGGAAATGGTGTTAGATAAATTCTTCCCAGCGCTCTATAACGCATTAGGGATCTTCTTACCGTTAATCACAGTAAACTGTGCGATTTTCGGGGGCGTATCTTTCATGGTACAACGTGACTATACTTTTGGTGAGTCTGTTGTGTATGGTGTTGGCGCAGGTTTAGGTTGGATGTTTGCTATCGTTGCGTTAGCAGGTATCACTGAGAAGATGAAATATTCAGATGTACCAAAAGGGTTAAAAGGCTTAGGAATTACCTTTATTTCTGTTGGCTTGATGGCTCTTGGTTTCATGTCTTTCTCAGGCATCCAGTTGTAAAAGGGGATAAAGCATGGAAATTACATTAGGAATAGCGATGTTTACCGTCATTATTTTAGTATTGGCGGTATTAATCCTGTTTGCTAAATCAAAGCTAGTTAATTCTGGTGATATCACCATTAGTATTAATAATGATCCTGCAAAAGCAATCACATTGCCAGCAGGTGGAAAATTACTAGGTGCATTAGCAAGTCAAGGTATTTTCGTTTCATCTGCTTGCGGTGGCGGTGGCTCATGTGGTCAATGCCGCGTAAAAGTTAAAAGCGGTGGTGGTGATATTCTTCCTACAGAGTTGTCACACATCAATAAAAGAGAAGCGGCAGAAGGTTATCGTCTATCTTGCCAAGTTAACGTCAAAAATAGTATGGATATTGAATTACCAGAAGAAATTTTTGGGGTGAAAAAATGGCAATGTACTGTTATCTCTAATGATAACAAAGCAACCTTTATTAAAGAGTTGAAATTAGCAATTCCAGAAGGTGAAGAAGTACCGTTCCGCGCTGGTGGTTATATTCAAATTGAAGCTGATCCTCATACAGTAAAATATAGCGATTTTGATATTCCTGAAGAGTATCAAGATGATTGGAAAAAATTCAATTTATTCCGTTATGTTTCTAAAGTTGATGAGCATATTACTCGTGCGTATTCAATGGCTTCATATCCTGAAGAAAAAGGGATTATTATGTTGAACGTGCGTATTGCAACTCCACCGCCAAGAAACCCAGATGTACCACCTGGACAAATGTCATCTTACATTTGGTCATTAAAACCAGGTGATAAAGTAACAATTTCTGGTCCATTTGGTGAATTCTTTGCGAAAGATACTGATGCAGAAATGGTATTTATCGGTGGTGGTGCAGGTATGGCGCCAATGCGTTCACATATCTTTGACCAATTAAAACGCTTACACTCTAAACGTAAGATCTCTTTCTGGTATGGTGCACGTTCTAAACGTGAAATGTTCTATGTAGAAGATTTCGATATGTTACAACGTGAGAATGATAACTTCGTATGGCATGTAGCGTTATCAGATCCTTTACCAGAAGATAACTGGACTGGTTATACAGGCTTTATTCACAATGTTCTTTATGAAAACTATCTGAAAAATCATGAAGCACCAGAAGATTGTGAATACTATATGTGTGGACCTCCAGTGATGAATGCAGCAGTAATTAAGATGCTGAAGGATCTTGGTGTAGAAGACGAAAACATCTTGTTAGATGATTTCGGTGGTTGATAAATAAAATATTTATTAATTATGTTATTAAAAAAACTAACTCATTGGCTGGTCCTTGTAGGACTAGCCTTTTTTCTTGTAGCTTGTGGTAAGCAAACGGAGATTGTTACCCTTTCAGGGAAAACAATGGGCACGACATACCATATCAAATATCTTGATAATGGTATTAAGACTGGTCCTGAAATGGCACATCAAAAAATTGATGAAGCACTGAAAGAAGTGAATAATCAGATGTCCACTTATCAACAGGATTCTGAATTAAGTCGTTTTAATCAAAGTAAAGAAATTAATAAAGCATTCCCAGTGTCTGCAGATTTTGCCAAAGTCGTACAAGCGGCGATAGCTTTAAATCAGAAGACAGAAGGTGCGTTAGATGTTACGGTTGGTCCATTAGTGAATCTATGGGGATTTGGACCTGAAAAACGTACGGATAAAGAACCGAGTGCCGAAGAGATTGAAACTCGTAAAGCATGGACAGGTATTGATCATTTAGTCGTAACTGAGGCAGAAGGTAAGCCAGCCTTAATCAAAAAGATCCCAGAACTTTATGTTGATCTCTCTTCTATTGCAAAAGGTTTTGGGGTTGATAAAGTTGCTAGTTATTTAGAAAGTATTGGTGTGACGGATTACCTCGTAGAAATTGGTGGGGAAATTCATACCAAAGGTGTGAATGAGAAAGGTCAACCATGGCAAATTGCGATTGAAAAACCAGAGTTCGATGGTTCTCGTGCAGTAGAACAAATTATTGGTTTAAGTAATTTATCAATGGCAACTTCAGGGGATTATCGCAATTATTTTGAAGAGAATGGTAAACGCTTTTCTCATGAAATTGATCCTAAAACAGGTTACCCATTACAGCATAACCTGGCTTCGATTACTGTAATCGATCCAAGTTGTATGTTGGCAGATGGTTATGCAACCGGGTTATTTGTATTAGGTGCAGAGAAAGCATTAGCTGTAGCCGAAAAAGAGAATCTTGCGATTTATCTGATTATCAAAACGGATAAGGGGTTTGAAACGAAGATGTCTAAGGCTTTTGCTAAGTTGATGGACACTAAGAAAGAAGGAAGTAAGTGATGAAATTATTTTTAGTAACCTTCGGATTTTTTGTAGTAGTGATTTTTGCGATGGCAATTGGCTATATCATTAAGCGTAGAACTATCAGCGGTAGCTGCGGTGGTATTTCTTCTTTAGGGTTAGAAAAAGTTTGTGATTGCCCAGAACCATGCGATAAACGTAAAGCCAAGATGGCGAAAGAAGCTGAACGTCAAGCAAAATTACAAGAAGCGGGACGTATTCTATAAAATGGCTAATTTGAGGTATGTCGCTAAGATGTACCTCAAAGCTAAACCTAATTTTATGAGATTAAAATTACACACTTCTCTAATATTTATCCTTTTTGTATTGAGTTGTACTACTAAAGAACAGTATCGAGCTTATCAGTTTGATAATGGCGATGATTATTTAGTGGAAGGTATGTCACGTGTTGTGGATCAGCAAGGACGTATTGGTTATGTTAATGCTAAAGGAGAATTAGTGATTAAACCGCGATTTACTTGTGCCTTACCTTTTAATGCAGGTAAAGCCAAAGTAACGGAATCTGGAGTAGTGAAAGAAGTTCCCAACTCAAAAGGAGAATACCATTATTGCCAGAGTGATGATTGGTACTATATAGATAAGAACGGCAATAAAGTGAGTGATATTAAAAATATGGAATAAAAAATGGAAGAGCAGCGTTCCTTTTACAGGAAGAACCAATGCCGAATTGCTTTATTGATTCATTCTTTATTATAGGTGGTATTATCCTAATCAATCAGTTATACAAAATGCCATCTAAAAACATAAATTAAAAACAAAGGAAGAAAAATGACATTAATTTCAAAAACATTCACCAGTTTAATCGTTGTTACTCCTGAACAATTTGCTGAAAATCAACAGAAAAAAGTGATTGTAGGGATGTCAGGTGGTGTCGATTCTTCTGTATCAGCCTATATTTTGCAACAGCAAGGTTATCAGGTAGAAGGGCTGTTTATGAAGAATTGGGAAGAAGACGATGGAACTGAATATTGTTCAGCAGCAGCAGACTTAGCCGATGCACAAGCAGTGTGCGATCGTTTAGGTATTCATCTACATAAAATCAATTTTGCGGCTGAATATTGGGATAATGTTTTTGAACATTTCTTACAAGAATATAAAGCGGGTCGCACACCAAACCCAGATATTTTGTGTAATAAAGAGATTAAGTTTAAAGCCTTTTTAGAATATGCAGCAGAAGATTTAGGGGCTGATTATATTGCGACAGGGCATTATGTTCGTCGTCGTGGTGAAGATAATAATGCGCAATTGTTGCGTGGCTTAGATGGTAATAAAGATCAAAGTTACTTTCTTTATACATTAAGTAATAAACAAGTAGGACAGAGCTTATTCCCAGTAGGAGAATTGGAAAAACCGGTAGTACGCCAAATTGCTGAAGAATTGGGTTTAGCGACAGCGAAGAAAAAAGATTCTACTGGTATTTGTTTTATTGGTGAGCGTAAATTCAAAGATTTCTTAGCACGTTATTTGCCTGCACAACCAGGAGATATCCGCACCGTAGATGGTGAGGTTATTGGGCGCCATGATGGATTGATGTATCACACACTAGGGCAACGTAAAGGCTTACGTATTGGCGGCTTAAAGAATGCTGGCGATGAGGCGTGGTATGTCGTAGATAAAGATTTAGAACACAATGAATTAATTGTGGCACAAGGGCATGATCATCCTCGTTTATTTTCAAAAGGATTAATTGCCAGCCAATTACATTGGGTAAATCGTCAGCCATTAACGCAAAGATTACGTTGTACAGTAAAAACTCGCTATCGTCAGCAAGATGTACCTTGTGAGATTATTCCACTGAATGATGAAACAATTGAAGTACGTTTTGATGAACCACAAATGGCGGTAACACCGGGACAATCTGCCGTTTTCTATTTAGAAGAAGTTTGTTTAGGTGGCGGGATTATTGAAGAACAAATTCGCTAATGATGATAAGCCTTTATAGCACGCTATAAAGGCTTATTTCTCTAACTACGCCAAATAATTCGAGCAGGAATAATTTGGTTTTGCACTTCCTCATTTTGTAAGATCGCTTGCAGCATAAGAAATAGCTGTTGGGCAATTTTTTGATGATCTTGCTGTATTGAGTTAATTTTGAATGGCAGACAATTAAGCAATTCATAATCATCAAAAGTAGATAGACGCATTTTGCCTTCCGTCAAATGATCTAATAAATGATGATCATTTAGAAAACGTAACACCCCTTCTAATAAGGCATAAGATCCTGTAAATAAAGCTTCTGGTAAACGTCCTAGTCGTTGATATAGCTGTTCAAATGCTAAATAGGCGCTATCTGCATAATATGAAGTTTGGATAATCCAATCTGCTTGTAAAGCAAGGTTGGCTTTTTGCAGACCTTGTTTAAAGCCTGCTAAACGTGCGGTACTTGGGCGTAACTCGGCTTGACCACCAAGATAATAAAATTCTGTTAGTTGATGACGTTGGCATAAAGTATAGATTAATTCTATTACTGCGCTTTCATCATCAGTAACAATATAAGGTGTTTTACTGTTTTTGGTGCAACGGTCAAGTTGGATGACTGGTACATTAATATTTAAATTGCGATAGTATTCGGCATCATCTTTGATTGGGGTGGTAATCAAAAGATCGATTTGTCGATCTAACAAACGTTCAATTGCAATCGCTTCTTGTTTTAGCAACTCATCGGAACAAGCAATAATAAGCTGTAAACCGTTATCTCGACATAATCTTTCTAAGGTTTTAGTGGTCGCAGCAAACCCTAAATTTGAAAAATCAGGAATTACTAAACCAATGGTATTGCTGCGTTGTGATTGTAATGCTCTGGCGACACTGTTTGCTTTGTAATGGTATTGCTTAGCAATGGCAAGAATCTTTTCTTGCGTTTCCGGTTTTATGCGGAAATTATTGCCACGTCCATTTAACACCATACTGACAGTTGTCTTAGAAACGCCTGTTAATTCTGCAATATCGGCAATAGTCAGGCGTTTAGCATTCGTATTCATAATTCATCCTTGCTGAATTGGATCGGTTGTATTTGACCAATCGTGATTGTAATTGGTTGCTCAACTACGATTGTATTTTGTTTATTTTCAATAAAAAAGCGTGATGTCATCGCTTTTTCGCCTCGATTAAAGAAAATTTCTATAATAGAGTGATCAATAAAGAGTTCGATTTCTTGTAAATTGTCAATTTGACAATAACGTTGTTCACCAAATTTACGCATCGACTCTGTTTGTTCTGTCGCAGAACGATCTAAGCAAAAACAGCCATTTTGATAACTCAATGTCAAATGCTGTTGTAATTCGTTGCTAAATAGCTGCATTTTAAATGGTTGTTGATTAATTTTGATATGTAGATAGCTTTGTGCCAAACCTTCAATATTACTTTGATCGATAACGTGGTATTCCGTCATATTTTCAATTTGTTGATAAACTTGCTCAATCGGACGTTGGTACAATTGATTGTTCTGTAACCAAAGTTTTCTTGGTAAGGTCAGCATAGAATGCCACTGATAGCGATCAGTTGGATATTGTAAATCAGGCAAACCACACCAAGCAAAAAGCATTTTACTCTCTTGAGTAGCAAGGCCAGCAAAACTTTGTGGAGCATAAAAATCGAAACCTTGATCGAGTTCAGCAAACTGTTCTATATGGAAAGTTAAATTCTCTAATTGACCGATGGCATAAGTCGCATGATAGTTATTTTGAAATTGTGTTGTTTCTTGTTTTTTACCTTGTGGCGACCAAATAAAGAGATCTTTACTGCCTAATTTTCCTAAATCTGGGCATTCCCACATAAAAATGCCTTGATTAGCAAAAGGTGTTAAGGTGAGCTCACCTAATAAATGTGGTTGGTCTTGTAAATTTGCCATTTCAAATAACAATGCAGTACCTGAAAGATCTTCTCGTTGTGCTCCTAATACAAAACGAATTTTGCCATCAGCAGTAACGAATGGCTTAGGATCACGACAATGCTCGGTATAACCATTAGGTGCTTGGTTTAGTAATGGGCGTTTTTCTAATAAATGTCCATCTCGATCAAAAATAGCAATATTTTGGAAAGGAATACGTTGATTATCTTCAGAACGACGAGTATTACCGGTGTAAAAAACAACAATCTTATCCTGATAATTAATGGCACCACCAGAGTAGCAGCCATGAGATTCAAATAGCTCATCAGGGATAAGCGCATCTGCTTGCTCAAAATGACAAAAATCTTGCGTGCGATAATGGCGCCAGTGTTTCATACCATGTAACGGGCCAAAAGGGTACCATTGATAAAAAATATGGTAGTGGCTGCCATCAAAAATTAGCCCGTTCGGATCGTTGAGTAGCCCTGTTGATGGGGCAAGATGATAGGCTGGGCGATGATGACAATCACTGGCTACTTGTGCAGCGAGAGTGGCTAATTCATTTGGCTGAGCGGTATATAAGCTACGATATTTTCCTTGATTAAAAACTATCATCTTGCCTCCTAATTATATTTATTGGGTTAATTGTGCTACTTGTTGGCGAGTTGGTAATGCAGACATTGCCCCTTTAGCGGTAGTAGCTAAGCCACCGCAAAGATTCGCTTGTTGAATAGATTGCGCTAACACAGTTTCCTGTTGCCAGTGAGGGTGTTGTGCTAATCCTTGCAACATACCGCCAACAAAAGCATCGCCTGCACCAGTAGTATCAACTACATTGACTTTATTACCAGCAATCTTGCCACTGATTTGTTGATAGAAATAAAGCGCGCCATCAGCACCTAGTGTCACCAAAATTAATTTGTCTGGATACTGTTGTCGTGTTTGAATAATCGCTTGTTCCAGATCTGGATTATGGCTTAGTAAGCAGATTTCTTCTTCAGAAAATTTTATCACGTCTGCCATCGCCACCATTTTATTGACTTCTTCAATCATAACGTTTTCATTCAGCCATAAACTTGGACGTAAATTTGGATCAAAAGAAACGAAACCGCCAGCTTGCTTAATTTGTGTGACTGCATGTTGTACTGTGGTGCGTGAAGGTTGGTTGATCAAAGCAATTGAACAAAAATGTAGCCATTGGTTTTTCTCGAATTTAGGTAAGTCGTCAATCTCCAAAAATTGATCAGCACTTGGATTTACCATAAAAGTAAAAGTGCGTTCACCATGTAAATCTAAATCAACGATAACAGTTGAAGTACGATGTATTGGATCAAGATACATATGATCAATTGCAACACCTTCTTGTTGCAAAGTTTGACGTAAAAATCTCCCTAAAGGATCATTACCAACACGACCAATAAAAGCACTTTTTCCTGAAAGACGTGAAATTGCCACTGCGACATTAGCGGGTGCTCCACCAGGACAACGTAAATAACGATGTTCTCCATCTGGCAGTAAATCAACAACGGCATCACCTAAAACCCATACTGTATTCATTGCGAAATTCCTCTTGCTGTGTAACTGCAAAAATTTTAGCTAAACCGTTTTAGTTCAGCAATTCTATTTCGATTTTTTCGCTTAAAAATGTTATCTGGATCACAAATTTGACATATTGTTTGTGATCCCAATAGATTTTACTAAAACGTTTTAGCTATAATCCGCGCTGTTGATAACTTAACCACCTACTAGGAGAAAACAGATGGATTTTCCACAAATTGCAAAACAGCTCATTGAGAAGTTGGGCGGTAAAGAAAACATTAGCGGTGTTGCACATTGTTCTACACGTTTACGTTTAGTTTTAAATGATGATAGCAAGGCGAATAAAGAGGCAATTGAGCAAATTGAGGGCGTAAAAGGGCAATTTGCTGTTGCAGGACAATATCAGATTATTTTTGGTGCAGGAACCGTAAATAAAGTTCATGCAGCAATGACAGAAATTTTAGGTTTGGGTGATATGACCAAGAGTGATATCGCCAACTTAAGTGCAGAGAAACAGAATTTTTTACAACGATTAGTAAAAGGATTGGCAGATATTTTCGTTCCTATTATTCCTGCAATTGTGGCTGGTGGTTTGTTAATGGGGTTAGCGAATGTATTTACTGCGCAAGGGCTGTTTATTGACGGAAAATCTTTGATTGATGCTTATCCTAATTTGTCTGATTTGGCGGCAATGATTAATACTTTTGCAAATGCACCATTTGTCTATTTGCCAATTTTGCTAGCTTTCTCAGCGAGTAGAAAATTTGGTGGTAATCCATTCTTAGGTGCAGCATTAGGTATGTTGATGGTACACCCTGATTTATTAAATGGTTGGGGATTTAGCGCTGCTAGCTTATCTGGCAATATTCCTTATTGGGATATTTTAGGCTTCCATATTGAAAAAGTGGGGTATCAAGGTTCTGTTTTACCGGTTTTAGCAGCAACTTGGATTTTAGCGAAGCTAGAAAATACCTTCCGTAAGGTGATTCCATCTGTATTAGATAACTTATTAACACCATTATTAGCGCTGTTTATTACAGGTATTCTTACTTTCACCTTTGTTGGTCCAATTACCCACAAACTAGGCTTCTTAATTGGTGATGGTTTAACTTGGTTATACGATACAACAGGTTTTATTGGTGGTGCTATTTTTGGTGCACTTTATGCTCCAATCGTTATTACAGGAATGCACCAAACTTTTATTGCTATCGAAACACAATTATTAGCAGACATGGCACATACCGGCGGAACCTTTATTTTCCCTATCGCAGCAATGTCAAATGTGGCACAAGGTGCGGCTTGTTTGGGAGTAATGTTCTTAATTAAAGATGCCAAAGTGCGCGGAATTGCATTACCGTCAGGCATCAGTGCTTTATTAGGGATTACTGAACCAGCAATGTTTGGAGTGAATTTAAAATATCGCTATCCATTTATTGCCGCAATGATTGGTTCAGGCGTATCAAGTGCTTTTATTGCCTTCTTTAATGCTAAAGCGCAAGCATTAGGTGCAGCAGGTTTACCGGGAATTATCTCAATTAAACCAGATAGTATTGCTGTATATTGCATTGGTATGTTGATTTCTTTCGTAGTTACCTTTTCTATTACTTTGTTACTTGGTATGCGAGCAAAAAGAAAAGCAAACTAATCATATAAATTCATGCATCATAAGAATAGAGCTAGGAAATCTAGCTCTATTTTTTTATCTTCCAATAAAAAATTTTTTAACCCGTTTTTTGTACTGACTTTTTCCTTGAAAAATAGCGAGAAAAACTATTTTTTATGACTTTCGAGATGATCTTACCGAAAAGGAGGTAAATTAGTAGTTTTATTGTTGGCGAAAAAGTGAACTTGTTGTGATTTTTTGTTTTTTATTTCAAATAAATAGCGTTGACTATTGAGATTATTTAATTATATTAAGTTACTTCATAATAATATAACGATAAAGTCCAATATATAGGAGGGCTAAATGAGTAATAATGTCAAAACAACAAATCGGGAAACTTTTTCAGGTCGTCGTGCTTTTATTTTAGCTGCAATTGGTTCTGCAGTAGGACTTGGTAATATCTGGCGTTTCCCTTATACCGCATATGAGAATGGTGGTGGTGCATTTATTGTGCCATATATCATTGCGTTATTAACTGCGGGGATTCCATTGCTATTTTTGGATTATGCGATTGGGCATAGACATCGTGGTGCTGCGCCACTTGCCTTTAGACGTTTACACAAAAATTTTGAGATTTTTGGATGGTGGCAAGTATTGGTTAATGTGATTATCGGTATTTACTATGCGGTGGTATTAGGCTGGGCGGCATCATATACCTATTTCTCCATCAATGGAGCTTGGGGAGATAAACCAATAGATTTCTTTGTTGGTGAATTCTTAAAGATGGGTGATATTGCGCAAGGCGTAAGTTTTGAATTCGTTGGCATGGTAGTAGGTCCACTTATTGCCGTATGGTTGGTTGCTTTAGGCGTATTAGCACTAGGTGTTCAAAAAGGGATTGCCAAATCATCAAGCATTTTGATGCCTTTATTGGTGGTAATGTTTGTTATCTTAGTAATTTCAGCTCTTTTATTACCAGGTGCAAGTAAAGGATTAGATGCACTATTCACACCGGACTGGGAGAAATTATCTGATCCAAGTGTGTGGATTGCGGCTTATGGACAAATCTTCTTCTCATTGTCTATCTGTTTTGGGATTATGATTACTTATGCTTCTTACTTGAAGAAAGATTCAGATCTAACTGGCTCTGGTTTGGTAGTAGGTTTTGCAAACAGTAGTTTTGAGTTATTAGCAGGTATCGGTGTTTTTGCTGCGTTAGGTTTTATGGCGGCGGCAAGTGGCCAACAAGTTCATGAAGTTGCAAAAGGTGGTATTGGTTTAGCATTCTTTGCCTTCCCAACAATTATTAATAATGCACCATTTGGTCCTTTACTTGGGGTGTTATTCTTTGGTTCACTTACTTTTGCAGCGTTAACTTCATTTATCTCGGTTATCGAAGTAATCATTGCTTCAGTACAAGATAAATTAAGATTAGGTCGTGTTACTTCAACTTTTGTTGTTGGTATTCCAATGATGATTCTTTCAGTTTCATTATTTGGGACGACTACGGGATTGCCGATGCTAGATGTAATGGATAAATTTGTTAACTATTTTGGTATCGTAGCAGTAGCCTTCTGTTCATTGGTTATCATTGTATCTAACGAAAAATTAGGGTTGTTAGGCAACCATATTAATAAAACTTCATCTTTCAAAGTGGGTTTTGTTTGGCGCTTATGTATTGTTATCACAACAGGTATCCTTGCATTTATGCTCTTTAGTGAAGGCGCTAAAGTATT
This sequence comes from Gallibacterium salpingitidis, assembly GCF_030517105.1. Lineage (GTDB taxonomy): Bacteria > Pseudomonadota > Gammaproteobacteria > Enterobacterales > Pasteurellaceae > Gallibacterium > Gallibacterium salpingitidis. The sequence continues at coordinate 2,839,171 of NZ_CP103875.1, forward strand.
CCGCGAAGGATATGAAGGTTATCCAAACTGGTTTGTGAACACATTTGGTTGGGGAATGGCGATTTCTTTAGTAGTAGTAGCATTCTTATTAACCCATCTACCATGGAAAAATGAAGAAAAATTTGTGGAGGAAGCAGAATGAGTACAATTGCAATCGTTATGATGGTTATTGCCCTTGTGATTATTTGGGGTGGATTACTAGTTTCCATTAAACGCTTACCAAAAGAGTAAGATAATAGATGACCACACTAGCTATGCAAGTATGCAATAGCTGGTGTGGTTAGCATTTTTTGTGATGTATCGAAAATGCAAGTTTGTTGTAAAAAACAGCAGTTAATAAAAAAATTAAAAAAAATGAAAAAAAGTGCTTGCAAGGTGAATTGAAATCACTATAATGCACCTCCGCAACGACGCGTTGTTGAAGTAAAAAAGAAAACGCGTC